>JAFTBA010000325.1 GCA_017458545.1 Synergistaceae bacterium
ATATTTTCTCAGCGTACAGGGTTAAACTCTTTCGAGAGCAATTCCCTGAGCTCCTCAACTGTCATGCTCCCTAAATCACCTTTAGAGCGTTCGCGGACTCCGACAGTCTTGGCTTCTTTTTCTTTGTCGCCGATTACGAGCATGTAGGGTACTTTCTGTAACTGTGCATCTCGAATCTTACGGCCTAATTTCTCGCTGCGTCCGTCAATCTCCGAACGTACTCCCCAATCCATGAACATGCTCTGAAGTTCACGAGCATAATCCATATGATTATCTGCAATCGGTACAATTTTCACCTGAACGGGAGCAAGCCAGTAAGGGAATGCCCCTGCGTAATGCTCAATCAGTATTCCCAAAAATCTCTCAACGCTCCCGAATACTACCCTGTGAATCATTACGGGTGTATGTTCTGCGCCGTCCTCACCGATGTAAGTTACATCGAAACGTCCCGGTAACTGGAAATCAAGCTGTATCGTTCCGCACTGCCACGTTCTGCCTAAACAGTCCTCAAGGTGAAAATCAATCTTCGGCCCGTAAAATGCTCCGTCTCCGGGATTAATAGTGTACGGCGTGTTAGTGGTTTCGAGAGCCTCACGCAGTGCGTTCTCAGCAGCTTCCCACTGCTCGTCAGTACCCATTGAGTCTTCGGGACGTGTCGAAAGTTCAACAGTATATTTGAACCCGAAAACGTCATTGTAAACATAGCGGTCAAGTTCCATGATGGCCATGACTTCATCGCGGATTTGAGACGGCTCAATGTAAGTATGAGCATCGTCCTGAGTGAAACATCTTACGCGCATGAGTCCGTGAAGCACACCGCTTTTCTCGTGTCTGTGAACGCAGCCCAGTTCAGCGAGTCTCATAGGCAAATCCCTGTAACTGCGTAACTGTGTCTTGTAAACAAGAATGCTTCCCGGACAGTTCATAGGTTTGATTGCGTAGGGTTTCTCGTCAATTTCAGTGAGGTACATGTTCTCGCGGTAATGATCCCAATGTCCCGAACGTATCCATAAATCGCGGTCAAGTATCTGGGGAGTCTTAATCTCAGTGTAACCGCGTTTAATGTGTTCGCGTCTCCAGAAGTCGATGAGGGTGTTCATGATAGCAACGCCCTTCGTGTGGAAGAACGGAAAGCCCGGGCCTTCCTCATGGAGGCTGAAGAGGTCTAAATCTTTACCGAGTTTCCTGTGGTCACGGAGCTTAGCCTCTTCGAGACGTTTCAAGTAATTTTTGAGTTCGTCAGGTGTAGCGAAAGCTGTTCCGTAAATCCTCGTGAGCATTTTGTTATGTTCATCGCCGCGCCAATAAGCACCTGCTATTGAGAGGAGTTTGAAGTTGTGAAGTTTCGATGCGTCCGGAACGTGAGGGCCTCTGCAAAGGTCAGCATATTCGCCCTGTTTGTAAACTGAGACTGTAGGAGCTTCGATTGCTGAGATTAATTCAGTTTTGTAGGGGTCATCGGCAAAAAATTTCAACGCTTCATCTTTAGGCATGTCCTCGCGCGTAACGGGTTCGCCTTTGCCTGAAATTTTACGCATTTCGGCCTCAATCTTGGGGAGGTCGTCCTCAGTTATAGTTGAAGTAGCGTCAATGTCGTAATAAAAACCGTCTTTGATTGCCGGGCCTACACCGAAGTGCGAGCCGGGATAGAGGCGTAAAACTGCCTGAGCCATTAAGTGAGCTGTTGAATGACGGAGGATTTCGAGACCTTCAGGGGAGTCAATGGTAACGGGTGAGACTTCGCCGCTTTCAGTTACGGTGAGTGAGAGGTCTGAGGGCTGACCGTTGAAATTAGCGGCGATTAATTTTTTGCTGTCGAGCCCGAGCGATTTTATGACTTCGTGAAGGGTTACGCTGTCTCCGTCAAATTCGTATGATTTATCTTCGTGATTGAACTTTAACAATGATATACCTTCCTTATAGTTATGATTAAAATAATTTGTGTGAAAGCATAGCACCTAAAGTTTTTCACCGCAAGAAAGCGTTATGCTTCTAACCAAAGAACAGAAGCCATAACGCCCAGATTATGAGTATTACATCGAACACGAAAGCAGATATTGCCACAGGCCACAGCCCCGTTGCTCCTCCGATAAAGCCGATGATGAAAGCGACAATGAACATTACAAGAAAACTCTTGAAGCTGAAGCTGCTGCTTGCTTCATTGCCTGTATCATCAGCCTGTGTTGTCTGCGGGGTAATTTTTCTTGTGTTACCCTCTATCAAGTTTACTTGAATTTCTTTGATGATATTCTGAGCCTCTTCCTTAGCTTTCTCAATCTCAGCATCCGAGAGTTTTGCGAATGTGAATATCCCTGTGCCTTCTATGTCGTTAAGTTCATCGTTGAAGAAATGCCAGCCGGGTCTCTGACCGTAGACATAGTACCAGATATATGCAAAACGGTAGTCCTGTTTCACTCCCAAATCCACATCGCCGTTATAATAAATCTCCGCGAGTTTCTTCTGTGCCTCAACGTTACCGCCGTATGCCGAGTCCGTGAGAAGCTCCATTATCTGAGCGTTTCTCTGGGCGTAGATTTCCTTTATTTTTTCTTTAGCCTCTTTCTTTGC
>JAFTBA010000326.1 GCA_017458545.1 Synergistaceae bacterium
AATCAATACTGCTTTATGTGTCAAAGCAAAGTAACCGAGAAGCAATCCGTCGTCCAAATCATTCACCAGATAAGTTATTGACAGTTTACGGCGTGAAAAATCCATTGCTCTGTTATGCAGGAAGTTTTCAATGCTCTTGTTGATTGGACTGGAGAATGTCTGAATGTAAGATTTTACGTGTTCTTCCCCATGATCAGCAATCATGTCGAGAATATTATCAACTTCTGTTTTCATTTTTAGCCTTCATTCTCTTTGCATTCAGTTCTAAAATTCGTCTTGTATTCTCAGGGTCTGTATTCACCTTATACATAGGCCCTTCATGTCTGGGGTAAGGGTCTGCCATTGATGCCTCAGCTGCCCTGATGAACGCTTCAATCTCTTCAGGTTCTCTCAATATAACATGATGAAAAATACTCGATACTGCCATCTCTATTTCACTCCTGACATTTAATCTTGTCGGAATTATACAATATCCGCCGCGAACTGTGGTAGAATATCATTTGTCCGGCTCAATGCGGCGGAGACCTTCGAACCGTGTCAGGTTGGGAACAAAGCAGCACTAAGAGGGATCCTTCGGGTGCCATTGAATACCGGACATAATTTCGTTGAACACTCTCACCGTTTCGCGCTCAGAAAAATCTTCCCCGAACCTCCTCGAAACTTCACGCAAATCATTCCTGAAATCTTCATCGTTATACCTCCTGTACACTCCGACAATATCAGGTATCAGTCCAGAAAAATCTTTCTTACCGTAGCGTTCCGAGAAATACGACCTTAATCCCTCATCGAAATTATCAGACGTTAAAAGCCCGAAATACCCCGAACACATCGCTATAACGGGTCTCAATGAATACGCAGCTTCCATCACTGAAGTTGCCGAAGCAAGAACAAGATTCGATTCCTCAATGTATTTTCTGGGGTCAAGCTGAGTCCCTATAACGTTCACGCATTGACGGCCAAGCGATTTGTTGAGAGTCCTCGCAAAATGTTTCAGCTTCAATAACCGCCAGCCCCCTCCTCCCAAAATATTTATCCTGAAATCAGGTATACTCCTCTGAAGCTCACTGATGTTATCCAGAATGTGAAAGATACCCGGTGTTTTGTAACGGCTTAACCGTCCGAAACATAATATGCTGAAATTCTTTCGTTCTGGAAGTTCCGACGGCGCAAAAAAAACATCAAGCGGTCTCGTCATTCTCACAACAGGTACATCACTCCCTAAACTTTCAAGCTGTTTCAATGTCTCGGGTTCAAACGATGTGAATACGCTGCTGTATTTCACGAGCGATTCAATGTCGCGTCCTTTCCTGTCGGTCTTCTCAACAGGGTCAAGAAAATATGTGATTATCGGTGCACCTGTTATGCGTTTTATTCTCACAGCAAGAGGGAACGATCGTCTCGGGTCAGTCATAATAACATCAGGTCTGAACATCTTAGCCCTCATGTCAAAATATATATTGCCGACTCCTATTGACGGACATGTTATTACCGTTAAACCCTCCTGTCTGTAACGGCTCTGAAATCCCTTTTTGAATGACCAACGACCCATTACAGCAACTTCATGGCCTGCCCTCCTTAATGCTGCACCGGTATTGAGTATATAGCTGGCAACACCGTCAATCGTAAGCGCATCGGAACAAAATAGTATCTTCATTCCCAAAACCTTCCTTTCATTCTGTGGTAAGCAGTGAATATTTTATCGGCATAATCAGTTGATATTAACTTTAGAGCGTTATACACTGAATTTTTCCTGCTGCTGACTAACCGCCGTAACAGTTCGGGAGTCTTCAGCTTAGGCGTATCATCATTCGATTTGGTTATGATGTCGCACGCAGTTTCATACATGTTAGACTCTTTTAATGCCCATTCCCTGCATTTTCTTATTGCTTCGATTCTTGAAGGGTAAACATCATTGTCAACAATCTCATGAATCTTAGCTATTGAGCCTTCAACATCATCAACGTTAATGATTTCGATTCCGTTTTTGTCTGGGACATGCTCAAGTATTTTGGGGTCTCCGAAATAAATCGGCAATGACCAGCAAACCCAAGCATCTGTTAATTTCTCTGTATGATAATTTTCGTGCTTTGAGTTCTCGATTACAACATGATATTTATACGGAGTAATCGCCGAAATTTTATCGTCAACTGGATTGAACTCCCTTCCGTAACAGTTAATCACTCCTGAAAATTCCCGTTGAAGTTCGCGCATAAAGTGTATGCGTTTTCTGTGGTATTCAGTTTTGTGCTTGAGCGATGAAATCATTGAGAGTGTCCTTAATTTTTGCGGTAAGGGGTAATTCATTGCTTTGCCGTAAGTTGAGAGTTCACCGCTTAACCCTGCCGTCCAGCCTAATTTAGGGTTAGTGATTACTGTCCTGCCTGAGTAATCAGGGATAGGCGATAACGAAACCATATAACCGAACTGCTCAATAAAGTATGGTATTAAGCCGTGAATTTCAGGTGGTTCAAGTACAAATAATATTCTTCTTTCTCTTGGAATATCAGTCATGAAACATGCGTAAGGATTCTCAGGAACTATGAGCCAGTCCGAATTAAACCATGAGCCTTTTTCCGAAGTGAAGAAAAATTCCCCGTTCCTCATGAAACCGTCACCGTTATTGCTGTAATAATTTGAAGGTTTATCGAACCTGTTATTATAAGGTGCTTCAAAAATTTTAACCGTCATAATTTTTTCCCGTCCTTAATCTGTAATATAGCATCGGCAATTTCAGAATCATAAGTGCCTTGAAGAAAACCTCAGATTTTTTCACGAGGGTATAAAAACAAATTGCCTGACTCAAAATTTTGCGTGCGTTACCGTCTTTAAGCGTTGACATGTAAAGCTGCTTATTATTTTTCATAGCACAGAGATTAAACCGTCTGATTATATACTGAGGCATTAACACGTGCCGTGAAAATTTCCTCAGCGTTCGTGAAGTTGAATTTGCTGATATATATTCAGCGGTTCGCTTAATGGCTTCGGTGTTATCGCTGTAACGCCTGATTATTTTTTGTGGAGTGTTATTGTCGCGTACTGACCCCATAGC
>JAFTBA010000327.1 GCA_017458545.1 Synergistaceae bacterium
ACGGGATCGAACAGGCTGTTTAATCTGAGGAACAATACAGCGAAACCTACTACTGCTGTGTCCTGATTGAAGAGTTCAGCGATGTAAGGTGCGAAAATATACAGACCTGTGATTATGCAGGCGGATATACCCCACGAAATGAATAAACCCTGAAGAAGTCCTTTGTGGATTCTGTCGGGTTTACGTGCTCCTGCGTTCTGTCCTACGAAAGTAGTAACTGCCATTGCCATGCTTTGAGTCGGAAGTATTACAAAAGCATCAACTCGCGCATAAATCCCCCATCCTGCTGTTGAAGCAGCTCCGTATGAATTGATGTAAGCCTGAACGAAAACGTTTGAGAACGATGTGAGTGCCATTTGGAATCCTGCAGGGAATCCTACGGCGATGATACGTTTAAGAATGCCCGTATCAATTTTCATTTCATGCCATGTTAAACTGTGAACCTCATTGCTTCTGAACAGTAACCAAAAGATAATTAATCCTGAAACTAACTGAGAAATTATTGTTGCATAAGCTACACCTGCAACACCTGACTCAAATTTTATGACGAATAGCAAATCGAGAAAGATGTTAAGAATTGAGGCCAGTATCAGGAAATAAAGAGGACGTTTTGAGTCGCCTACTGCTCTTAAAATAGCACTGCCCATATTGTAGAGCATAGTTCCTCCAAGTCCCAAAGAAAAAATTTGAAGATACACTACTGCTTCACGGAAGACGCTTTCTGGAGTGTTCATCATTCTGAGAAGATAAGGTGTAGCGATGTAACCTATTGCCGAAATGATGAGAGCCATTATGACGGTAGAGACTACTGCGGTGTGAGTGGCTTTGCGTAAATTAGGGGTATCTTTTGCCCCGAAATACTGAGAGATTACGACGCTTGCACCCATAGCTAAACCAATGAAGAGTCCGATGAGAGTAATGACGATTGGAATTGTAGAGGTTACTGCGCCTAATGCGTCAGCACCTACGAAGTTACCGACTACTATGCTGTCGACTGTGTTGTATAACTGCTGGAATATGTTACCGATGAACAGAGGAAACGCAAAATTAACCAGGTGTTTCCAGATAGTTCCTTCTGTCATGTCCTTAACGGTTGAGATTCTTTCAGGCAAAATGTTTACCCCCTTTGATGGGAAAAATTGTATGCGATGAGTTAAAGGGGGTCAAATCTCAAGTTAATAATGAATCACATTCTCAGTCCCTCTGATTTTCCTGATTACCTCTTCAGCCTCAGCACTAGCAAAAAATTTATACGTACTCTCAGGCACTAATCCTCTAATATCCTCAAGCCTTCCTTCTTTGATTGCCTGTCTCACGTTCGAGGCACTAATGACCTCACCGCCCTCAGTCTTTCGCGGAACAATCACGCATTTCACTCCATGTTCGGGAAGTTTTTCGGACATTATGCGGTTGTATATCCCTGTAACTAAGCTCTTAGGCTCCTCACCGACATAACGCGCGTTAATCCCTAACGTCTCAGCTATCCTCACAAATACTTCAAGGTCTAAATTAGCGTGGCTCTCTATCACCGCTTCATCGTCCTTCTGGAAATAGCTCGGAAATGTCGCACTGCTTATTATGTACGGCCCTGTGTCGTGGTAAACAACGTTCGTCAAATGCGAAGTCCCTTCAACAACAAGCCTCTTCCTCACTTCAAACGGAACCAGTGAAGCGTCCTCACTCACAATGAAAATGTGAAGCACATCATTTTCACCGGCTGCTTTCTCAACCAAATACTGATGTCCAAGCGTGAATGGGTTAGCATTGAGGACGAGTGCAGCGATTTTAGAGCCGTTACGTTTTGACTTGGCCAGTTCAGAAAGGTAATCGCTGAAACCTGTACGCCTGTTCTCCATGAAGACTACCTGATCCGCAATCCTCACTATCTCGTAGAAACCTAAATCTCCGAAGAATTTTGCCGAGTTGCATTTAGTGTAAAGGAACAAATGATTTATGCCGCGTTCATATTCATGCTGAACTAAGTGGGTTACTACTTCGTTCATTAAGCCCTCGCCCTGATGGTTATGACTTACGGCCATGCAGCGCAAAGTATTCCCGAAACAGCTTCCCGTTGCAATGACGTTGTAATCGTCATCATAAACTGCGCAGGTGTAATCGAGATTCTTATCGCGCCTTATCCCTTCGGCAAGAAGCAGCTTCTCAACTTGTGAATTAGCTCTCTTATCTGAAGGATAGACTCTTGAAATCGTGTACTCCGACATTAAAATACCTCCTGAAATTTTAAGTGTTGTGCAAAATTTTACCCTATGTGCTATAATTACGCCCGTTTTGATGGAGAATTGGCCGAGCGGTCGATGGCGGTTGACTTGAAATCAATTGAGGTGCAAGCCTCCGGGGGTTCGAATCCTCCATTCTCCGCTGAATAGTAAC
>JAFTBA010000328.1 GCA_017458545.1 Synergistaceae bacterium
GAGGCAGGGACTCGAAGCAGGGTTATTCGGTGCAGGAATGGTACTTGTGTTCATGCTGCTGTACTATCAGTTCAGGGGACTGGCAGCTGATGTGGCACTTGCTGTTACGGTGCTGTTAATCTTCGCAGGACTCATAGCGTTCAATGCGACACTGACTCTTCCCGGCATAGCAGGTATTATTTTGACACTGGGCATGGCCGTTGACGGAAACGTCTTAATCTACGAGCGCATTAAAGAGGAACAGAAAGCAGGCAAGACTCCTATGGCGGCACTGGACTCAGGTTTCAGGAAAGCACTTGTAACTATACTGGACTCGAACATAACGACATTGATAGCGGCGTTAGTACTGTTCTATTTCGGTTCTGGTTCAGTGAGGGGCTTCGGCGTAACGCTTTCGGTCGGACTTGTTGCGAGTGTTTTCGCAAACATTGTCGTAACGCGGGCGATACTGCAGTTGTTCGTTAAGCGCGGAAAGGAGATAGTGAGACGGTAATGAAATGGAACATTGACTTCATGAAGTACAGGAAATTTGCTCTCACGGTCAGCCTTGTCCTCGTTCTGGCCAGCGTTGCAATGCTTCTCATAAGAGGTCTTAACTTAGGGATTGACTTCACGGGCGGAAATGTCATTCAGGCGGAATTTACCGAACGTCCCGATGTTGCAGAAGTACGCGGAGTAATCTCGGCAATCGTAGCGAAGGGCGCAATGATTCAGAATTTCGGCGAGAAAGGCATAATCATCCGCACTAATGAGGACACCGAGAAGAGCCGTGAAGATGTCGTTAAAGCCCTCAGTGCTAAGTATGCCGACATGAAGGTAACGGGTTTCGAGAAGGTAGGCCCCGTAGTAGGCGGTGAACTCAGACGGCAGGCTGTCATCGGCGTAACGATTGCTTTAATCGCCATACTGATATACATCACTGTGCGTTTCCAGTTCAGGTTTGCAGTCGTCAGTGTTATACCGCTGGTGCATGACGTACTGATTGCGCTGGGGTTCTTCAGCCTTACTCAGATGGAAATAGGCTCGTCATTCATAGCTGCAATACTGACGATAGTGGGTTATTCGCTGAACAACACGATAATCATTCTCGACCGTGTGCGCGAAAACTGGGGCTCACTTTCCCGTGAAGGCATAGTGAATCTCGTGAACAGGTCATTAAACCAGACCTTAGCGCGAACGATTAACACTACGCTGACTACGCTGTTCCCGGTTATTGCGCTGTGCGTATGGGGAGGGCCTGTGCTTACGGCGTTCAGTTACGCCATGCTCGTGGGAATGATAGCAGGAACTTGGAGTTCCATGTTTGTTGCAACGGGACTTCTCTGCGAGTGGCAGCTGAAAAAGTAAACCGGAAAAATTTAATCCCCCCTGCCGAAATGACAGAGGGGATTTTTTTGTTGAGTTTTGTTGACGATGATTCTTTTTGCTACTTAATGAATTTTACCTGCTCGCTGATTTTAGCGATCTGTTCGTCTTTCTTCCTGTTGTATTCGATCTTCTTCTCCTCGAAGTAATTTCTTCCCTGAGAGTCAATCGACACAATCAACGGTCCGAACTCTTTTACGCGGCAGTTCCAGAGCGTCTCGGGCATACCCAAGTCGCGCCACTCGGCCTTAACTATCTCTTCAACGCACACGGCTGCAACTACTGCATTACCTGCAGGAATAACGCAGTGTATAGCTCCGAAGTCCTTGCATGCGTTTGAGGTATTCTCTTTCATACCGCCCTTGCCTACGATTACGCGGACACCTGTAATTTTCACGAAGTCATACTCGAACTTCTCCATACGCATTGATGTTGTAGGCCCTACTGAAACCATTTCGAACTTCCCGTTATCAGGGTCAATAGGACGGATAATAGGCCCTGCGTGGAGTATAGCGTTGTTGCGGACATCAACGGGAATTTCCCTGCCCTCTTCAACGACTCTCCTGTGTGCAACATCACGGCATGTCGTTAAACTCCCAGAAAGGTAAACGATGTCGCCTATTTTGATGTCCTTGAGGTCATCTGCGCTTATCGGAGTTACGAGAATTTTCTTTCCGTCTCTGATTTCTACTGACATTAGAACTTCACCCCCGAATGTGATAATACTTCACAGTTGAGGTCTTTGTCGAAAATTATATGGCCTCTTCTGTGGCTCCAGCACCCTACGTTGACTGCAACGCCTATCGCCGAAGGGTGTCTTGCAGTGTTCTCGATGTTCACGCCCATAACGGCGCAGTTGCCTCCCATACCCTGAGGGCCTAAGCCTATTGCGTTGATGCCGTCCTCTAAGAGCTTCTCCATTTTTGCGGCGCATTCATTGGGATTGTGGGAACCTATAGGACGCATTAATGCTTTCTTCGAGAGGAGCGCAGCCGTTTCAACAGATGTTGCAACGCCTACACCTACAAGGAGCGGAGGACATGCGTTGAGTCCGTAAGTAGTCATTCTGTCGAGAACGAATTTCGTAACGCCCTCATAGCCTTCACCGGGCATTAATACCATTGCGTAACCGGGAAGAGTGCATCCGCCTCCGGCCATGTACGTGTAAATCTCGCACTTGTCCGAATGGGGTACTATGTCCCACCAGACTGTCGGAGTGCCTTTGCCGACGTTCTTGCCGGTGTTGTACTCGTCAAAAGTTTCGACTGAGTTGTGGCGTAACGGTGTCTCAAACGTAGCTTTGATTACGGCCTCCTTGAGCAATGCTTCGAGGTCATCAATGAGAGGGAATTTAGTGCCGCATTTCACCCAGAACTGGAGGACACCTGTATCCTGACAGGAAGGGCGGTCAAGTTTAACGGCGAGTTCCTGATTCCTGAACATCGTATCGTAAATTACTTTGGCCATAGGGCTGTCTTCTTTTGCGCGAAGCTCGGTAAGTTTCGCTATGACATCATCAGGAAGTTTCTTGGCTGTGTGGCCTATGAACTTGGCGATAATGTCCGTCATTTTTTCGACCTGAGTCATAAAGTTTTAACCTCCTCAAATATTTTATATTATGCCGCCGGGAAGAACGGGAAAGCAATCGGCAGTAATATCATGCTTATGATTGTAGCTATTACGATTAAGGGCAGTCCTGATTTCACATAGTCCATGAACGTGTAATCGCCTGCTCCTACGACCATTGTGTTTGCCGGCATACCGATAGGAGTTGCGTAAGCGCATGAGCCTCCGATTACACATGCCATCAAAACGGCTCTGGGGTCAGCATTCATGCCCTGAGCAATCGAGAGGCATATAGGAGCCATTAGCGCAGTAGTTGCGGTATTGCTCATGAAGTTCGTCATAACGCAGCACAGTATGAACACAACGAAAGTGAACATAGCAGGTGAAGGATTATCGCCTAACGCGCCAATTACTGTTTCGGCGATTAACTTGCCTGCTCCTGTTTTGTCGAGTGCTGCTGCCAGCGAGAGAGTACCGCCGAATAGGAATATAGTTTTGAGGTCAATCGACTTCAGTGCATCATCCTCAGAGATTACTCCGCAGACTATGAGGAGTATTGCGCCTATACAGCCGGTAATGCTGAGTGATATATGAATCTGTTTCTCGAATATCATACCGAGAAGAGTAATAACGAGAATGATGAGCGATAAATTTTTCTTCCACTGAGGGACAGCAGAAAAATCTTTCTGAACGTCAAAGACACCTTCACCCTTAGGGTCATGATTCGGGAGCAGGTAAAAACCTATTGTAGCGTAGAAGATTATTCCTGCCAACAGAATAGGGAGTCCTACTATTGCGTACTCGAAGAACCCGAAACCTTCAAGCCCTGCTTTAGTGAGAGTTGACTGAGCGATTAAGTTGCCGGGTGCGCCGATCATTGAGAGGTTACCGCCCATAGCTGCAGCGAAAACGAGGGGCATTAAGAGTCTTGAACGCTTGAAGCCCGATTTAGCTGCTATACCGATTACGACGGGGATTAATACTGCGGCAGTGCCTGTATTTGAGAGGACACCGCTCATTAAACCTACGATTGTCATGATAGCAACGATGAGCATTCTTTCTGAGCTTGCGAATTTCGTAACGATACCGCCTATTTCGTTGGCCATGCCTGTTTCAAACAAAGCACCTCCGACAATGAACATTGCAACGAAGAGAATGACATTGCTGTCAATGAAGCCTGAGAAAGCTGTTTTCATGTCGAGAACGCCCGTAATGACCAGGCCTATGCAGACGATCATAGCGGTGAGACCGAGAGGGATTTTTTCGGTTACGAACATGACGATGGCAAACGCGAGGAAACACAGAGTGATTACTGCCGGACTCATAAAGAGAAAACCTCCTGACAAATTTTAATTTAATATTAATGATAATGTATCCAAGAATTGATGATTGATAATGATAACTATCAACATTGAAATTGTCAATAGCCCTGACGAAAAAATTTACGGTAAATTTTTACACGTAACGTGTGAGAATGTCATTCATGCTTCGGACAATGTGAGTGTGCATTGCCTCGTAAGCTCCTGATGAATCGCGCGCCTGTAATTTCGAGAATATATTTTCGTGTTCGGCGTGGGAGTTGCGGAAGTATTCGGTTCTTGTTGTACGCAGTCCCAATGATAAACCGTTCCATAATTCTGAGAGCATGTTCAGCAGTCTTGTGTTTCCTGCCGAAAGCCATATGTTGTAATGGAACGATTGATTGTAATCGGGATATTTTTCGGGATTAGTCTCCAAAATTTTCCGGGCCTGAACAATGCAGTGTTCTATTCCTTCGAGCGGTGAGTTGTTTTCGCAGACGAGTCTGCATGTCTCTGATTCGAGGGCTGCCCTTATCTCGTAATGTTCGCGTATAGTCTTGCCGTTGAAACCCAAAACTACCGCTCCCCTGTTCTGCGACAGCTCAATCAGTCCGTCCCTCGCCAAAATCTGAAACGCCTCGCGCACGGGTGTAGCTGAAATTCCAAGAGCATGTGCTGTAGCTTCAAGGGTCAATACTTCGCCCTGCTTGAGGCTTTGTGTGATTATTGCCTCGCGTATTGATGAGGCTGCCTGTTCGCGGACGGGCATTAACTTAACGGGTTTAAGGTTCAGCATGGGTTAAATTCTCCTTATTGTATTTTCGTATTCGTATCATCTCGGCAGCTAATGCCTCTGCGTAAACGGTATAACATGCTTTCAATATGCTGATGTCTCCAAGCGAAAGTTTAAGATTACCGAATACTGTATTAATTTTTCTGCCGTCAGAATGTTCAAGTACAAACATAATGTAAGTTTCGGTTAAAATTTTGAGAAAGGTCTTCCGTAACGGCGAAACTGCATTCACGTATAACGACCTGTGAAATTCTGCCTGTCCTAATGACGAAAGGGACTGCAAATTTTCAGCGTTGAGATTCTTTATCACTTCAATCTCCATTAATGACATGTCAATGAATAAATCTTTTACTGCTTTGTCATCAATGTCCGTTATTCTCACGTGCTGATTGGGTAACTTTTCGATTAATCCGTGATATTCGAGGGTGATTAAAGCCTCGCGGACGGGTATGCGCGAAATTCCGAGACTGTCAGCAAATTCATTCTGGCCTATTTCGCCGCTGATTTCACCGAGTAATATTGCTTCCCTGATGATTTCGGCGGCACTTCCTGATTTGTATTTCTTCCTGAGTTCTAACATGATGGCGTGTATTGTATACATTATTCCGTTTTGTGTAAACAGAAAAAAAGAACCGCCGACAAATTAAAGCCGATGGTCCTTAATTTTTGACGATGGTTTTACGATTGTCAGTCCTGATTATGTTCCTGAAGCTCTACGCCTAACATCTTTATCCCGTAGCGCATGACCTTCAGCATTTCTGCCATATTCCTCATAATTTCGGTTGAGTTTGCGGCATTGAGGGTGATGAAGTCCTCGAACTCTGATTTGTTTATCCTCAGCAGTAACATATCGCTGAACGCAACTACAGTGTAAATACCCGGTTCACCCGTCAGCACAGAATATTCACCGAATGTTCTTCCCTCTTTGAGGCTGCCCAGAACATACTCATCAGGTTTCCCGTAATTCATATAGCACACTGCACGCCCTGAAATGATCTTGTATATCTCATCATTCACTGAGCCTTCATTGAGTATTACGCTGTCAGCCGGAACTTTGAAGATTTTTGCCTGATCTATTTTCGTGCGTTTGAGTTCCTCATAATTGAAAACGACAATGTTCCTTTCATTTTGGAAAGTACCTGTGCTGAGTGTCTCTGTGATTTTCTGCAGAAGTCCGGCCTCAGCAAGAAAAGAATCATCTATGCATGTGATAATCAGGAATACACTGCTCATCTCTAAGGCTTCTTTTATGGCCTTAGCAAATATCTTCGGGAACACTGAATCTCTGGCTGCAAGTTTGTCAGCACTTTCGATAATAAGAACAAGCCTGTTGTCTTTCTGTCTTGCGGCAATGTACTTGAAAGCGTCATCCCAGAACGGCATTTCTGAACTTTTGTTGTCATTATAATGAGAGAGTACGAGCTTTGAAAACAGACTGAGGTTAGCTCTGTTGTTCGAGAAGCAGGGAAAGAAATAAATAGAATTTTTATTAGAACAGAAATTTTCGAGAATGGCTGAGTTTTTTGCGCCTTTAAGCACTATAAACTTGAAGCCCTTATCGCCGTAAAGAGCCTCAAGTTCATGAATCTCTTTCTCCAGTCCTATTAACATTTCAGTTTTCCCTGCCTCCGATTAACTTTCTCATAGTAAAGACGTTGCAGCCGTCTTTGTATTCATAGCTTACTTCGTCCATGCTCTTCTTGACCATGTAGATACCCAGTCCTCCTACGTCGCGTTCCTCAGCAGGAAGCGTTATATCGGGGTCAGGCTTTGCCAAAGGGTCATAAGGCATTCCGCTGTCAGTGAATGTGATTTCGGCAAACTCACCCGTTTTGCCTATGCTGATTTTCGCCTCGCCCGTTGAGTCACCGTAAGCATAATGGGCTATGTTCACGAAAATTTCTTCGGCGGCAATGTTAATCTGATGCAGCGCCTTTAACGGACAGTTCCACTGCTCAAGATAACCGTCAATAAAATCAAGTACTTCATCAAGTTTCTGAATATCTGCTTCCGTAGTAAGTTCCTTCAAGTTGCCTTATACTTCCTTTCCGTAAAATTTCAGCGACATCATAGTTATATCATCAAACTGCGGAGCGTCTCCCGTGAAATCATCAACAGACTTCTTCATCGTTATCAGTATATCCTTAACGCTCATTCCTACAGTGCCGTTAAGTGCTTCAATCATTCTGTCTGTTCCGTAGAGTTCACTGTTTGAATTTGTCGCCTCTGCTACTCCGTCAGTGTACAGGTATAATTCATCGCCCTTATTCAGTTTGAACTCATACTGTTTGAACTTCATGCCTTCCATTGTTGCGACAGCAGGACTGTTTTTAGCTTTAAGCAGCTCGTAGTGTCCCGTCTCTTTCCTGTAAACGGCAGGGTATTCATGGCCTGCATTTGCTGCGATGATATTACCCGTTGAGATTTCGAGTATTCCGAGCCACACCGTAACGAATAATTCGGGCTCATTGCCCTCGCATAACTGAGTGTTCACGTCAGCAAGAATCTCCGAAGGAGTTCCGCCCATCATTGAGCGCGTTCTGATTAACGCTTTCGATATTGCCATGAACAGCGCGGCAGGAACTCCCTTCCCTGAGACATCGGCCATAACCAGAGCAATATGATTTTCATCAGTCATAAAGAAATCGTAAAAATCTCCTCCGACTTCCTTAGCAGGATTCATTGACGCAAAAATCTCAAGCTCTTTCATCACAGGGAACTCATGAGGCAGCATACTCAACTGAATACCTGCTGCTATGTCAAGTTCGGCCTTAATCTGCTCGCGTTCTTTAGTGATTCTCGTTATGTTGTCGATGTAACTCAGTACTTGAACCTCCATCGCGTCAACAGTCCGCGCAAGCTGTCCGATTTCGTTCTCAGACGTAATCTGATGAGCAAGTGCCGATTCTGACTCGGTGTGTTCGTCAGCAAAACGCCGTGCTTCTTCCGCGATCTTCTGAACAGGAACAACCAGCACACGCCAAAGATATATCCTGTAAAAAATAAACACAATTACAACGAAAACAACCGCTGCCATTGCAACGTGCCTGACGTATGATTTCCTGAAAAAGTCAAGGTGTTCCATTTGACGCTGTACGCAGAGTATCCAGTCAACAGTCCTGGAATTTCCAGTCTTCACGGGAATCATTACGGTAATGTGATGGCCTGTTTTGCTGTCGCCCTTGTCGCGGAATATCGCTGCCATTTCCTTTCCGTTTTCGCAGATGTCCCTGTAAGCCTGTTTGTATTCGTCATTCGTTGTTTCCCTGATATAACCGCTGGGGTAGCGTTCATAATTGAACGAACCGTTCCTGACGCTCAGGAAAAACTCAATGTGATTGTAATCGCTTTTGTCGGGACGTATTAAATAAATGAATGTTGCGTCCTGAGTGTTTGCGAGTCTCTCCCATTCGTCATTGAGCAGTTTGAATCGCAGCCGGTACTCCGAGTCTGCAAGCTGTCCCGTAATAAGTTCAGGGGTTATCATTGTCGCTGCTGTCTGGGCTGTGTGGTATGCACACTCCTCGTATTGTGCTGCGGAAGACGCTGTGAACTCGTTATAGCCGTTTACGCAGACGAGAACCGTTAACGCACAAAGCGCAAGGACAATACCGGCTGTAATCTGTACTGCCAGTTTCCTGCTTAACATTTCCCGAAGTACCTGAGAGAAAGCATAGTTATATCATCGAACTGAGGAGCATCTCCGGTGAAATCGTCAACAGATTTCTTCATCGTCATCAGTATATCCTTAACGTTCATTCCTACAGTGCCGTCAAGTGCTTCAATCATTCTGTCTGTTCCGTAGAGTTCATTGTTTGAATTTGTCGCCTCTGCTACTCCGTCAGTGTAGATGTACAATTCATCGCCCTGATTCAGCTTGAACTCAGTCTGTTTGAACTTCATGCCTTCCATTGTTGCGACAGCAGGACTGTTCTTAGCTTTGAGCAGCTCGTAGTGTCCTGTTTCTTTCCTGTAGACGGCAGGGTATTCATGTCCTGCGTTGGCTGCGATGATGTTACCCGTTGAGATTTCGAGTATTCCGAGCCAGACCGTAACGAACAATTCAGCCTCGTTGCCCTCGCATAACTGGTTGTTGACATCGGCGAGAATCTCTGAGGGTGTTCCTCCCATGAGGGCCCTGTTCTTTATGAGCGTCTTCGATATAACCATGAACAGCGCAGCAGGTACACCCTTACCTGAAACATCAGCCATAACGAGTGCTAAATGGTCATCGTCAATCAGGAAGAAATCATAGAAATCTCCTCCTACTTCTTTGGCAGGGGTCATAGTCGCGTAAATGTCGAACTCCTTACGGTCCGGGAAAGGAGGGAATATTCTCGGTAACATATCGGCCTGAATCTGAGTCGCAACGTTAAGTTCAGCACTGATACGTTCTTTTTCCGCAGTTACTTTTCTGAGGTTATCGAGATAATTTTTGAGGTTAGTCTGCATTTCATTGAAACGTTTTGCGAGCTGGCCGACCTCATCTTTTGAACGGACAGGTATTTTGCTGTCGAAATTACCTTCACCGACCTCGTGAACGCTCACGGTCAGTTCCTCAATAGGACGCGTGATAGTTCCAGAAACTGCGAACGAAAGCATTATGACTATGATACCTATGACCGCGAAGAATATCATGAACAGTCTCAGAATCGCAAAGAGTAATTTCTGCATTTGCTGCTGTGAACTTTCTGTGAGAGCATCGCTTTCAGTTTTGGCTCTTACGGCAGGGGCAGTAACTTCACGGGTCTCAATGCTGGCGCAGAATATCCATCCTGTTTCGTTGAGTCTGGAAAATGCAAGATAACTGTTCTGACCTTCATACATAGTTTCCCTGATTCCTATGGCTGAGTTTTTGAGCATACTGATGAACGAAGGATCACTGACATGTTCGCTGAGTTCAGGCTGAAATCCCTGCTCTTCCATTTTGGGATGGGCTATGAAATTCAAATCGGAATCAACTATGAAACATGAGCCTGTATCACCTATTTTGAGTTTCATTGTGTCCTCAATTATGCTCGTGAGGAAAACATCGGAAGCAACTACGCCGACAGTTTCTCCGGAAGCGTCGCGGTAAGACATGGCCGCAGTAATGCAGACA
>JAFTBA010000329.1 GCA_017458545.1 Synergistaceae bacterium
CTGCGATTCAACTGGCCGAATTTCACTCACATCCATATCGGGAAATATCCTCCGCAACATTTCAGCACATAATGACGTATCTGACATTATCTTGCAGAACAGAAAATCATCCGCAAGCGTTAAATTCTGCCATTTCTTTTCTCTGTCTTCGTTCGTTTTTTCTCACTTCCTTTGCAGGGTAATTATATCTTAGCGCGAGATATTCTAAACTATAAACAGGAGAAATCTGGCGTAGCAGGAGGGAAATGTTTATTTTCTCATGTATCGCATTACCTTGTTGGCAACGCGGGGGACACTGTATTATTTAAGTGTGTAAGAATGTGTTTTAATAAGTTCCTCAAAGTTAAAGGCCGGAATATAAATTTAACCTAAAGAAAAACTATGGGGAATAACTGAACGCAACATGAATTTCCTGCTAGAATTCCTGTCAATTTAGTTTTATCCCTCCGAATTTTTTTCTTGCTGCAAAAGGTTTATCGGGTGCAGTAACAAATATCTGCCATTTAGTTTTGAGCAGCTCCCTGTAAACCCTTTCCCTTCCCTCAGCATCAAGTTCAGCCGTTAAATCATCCAGCAGCAGAACAGGTGAACGTTTGAGTCTCTGTTGAATGAGTTTTCCTGCCGACAGTATCATGAACAAAATCAATCTCCGTTTCTGTCCCCGACTCAATGACTCCGAAGCAGGTCTGCCTGTTTCATTAACGGTCAGCACA
The DNA here is from genome assembly GCA_017458545.1 of Synergistaceae bacterium. Taxonomy (GTDB): domain Bacteria; phylum Synergistota; class Synergistia; order Synergistales; family Aminobacteriaceae; genus JAFUXM01. The sequence continues at coordinate 714 of JAFTBA010000329.1, forward strand.
AGGTCATCATAGTTAGGCCCAAACAGCGGCCTTTGCGCGTAAATCTCCCTCGCCGAATTTCTCCTCAATGACTCGCGCAAATACTCCTCACCCGAAATTTTAAGCTCAGGCATAAATTCAGCTGTGAATTTTTCCTGAGGGTTTACCGCCATTAACTGTCCCGAAACTTCGCGCCTCATATCCATTATCCGGCCTCCGAGTCTGCAATAAAGCTCATCAGTATATGACGGTGATTTGCCCTGTCTCAGAAGTGCCGAACGGGTTTTCAATACCTGCCTGAAATCAGCGAGCCTCTTCGCGTAAGGCGGAACAAATAACGCACATAGCCTGTCAATAAACAACCGTCTTGCTGACGGCGAACCGTCTACAAGTGCAAGATTGCCCGTCAAAAATATTACTGACGGGAAAGAAAGACGCAGCTCAGTAAACGATACTGTTTTGTCGTTAAGCCTCAATGAGATTCGAGAAGAGATTTCGGCATTAACAGTGAAATTTTCCTCACCCGATACTTTTGCCGAAACGTAAGCCCTCTGATGATTAGAGTGCCATGAAATTACGTTTGAAGTTTTCGCAAATGCTCCCCAGCCCGTTAAAATGCTTAACGCTTCGAGAAGATTAGTTTTACCCGAACCGTTTTTACCCAGAATCAAATTAATGCCCGGATCCCAGTTGATTTTAAGATCCGGGCCCGTGAAATTCCTGAAGTTTCGTATTACGGTGAAATCAAATCTCAAGGTTAATTCACGTTAAAACGGCGTATCGTTCTGATTGTCCTGATTACCCTGATTATCAGGGTCTGACTGTTCGGGCTGTGACGACTCTGAATTATCACCCTCATTTACAGGCTGACCTTCACCTGTTTCACCTGTAACGTTAATGTCTACAGTGAAATCTCCGAGTTCCTCATCAGTCATAGTATCCTGCGGACTAAGTCTTGCAGGCATGAGCATGTAAAGGAAGTCATCACCTTCAGCGCGTTTCATTCTTGTCTGGCCTTCCTCGCCGCTGAACTCTATAACAGCGTCCTTACCTCCGAGAGCTTTCAGTCCGTCAAGGAAGTATGAGACGTTAAACCCCAGCTGCATTTTGTCGCCCGTAATACCTGCCTGAACAACCTCGCTTGCCGTTCCCAGTTCGGGAGCGCGCGCAGTGATTCTCAGTTCACCGTCAGGATTAAGGGACACGGCCATGATGTGAGCTGTAGTAGTTTTAGCGATGATGTCAATGCGTTCGAGAGATGATGAAAGTTCTGCAGCGTTGACGCTTAAAGAGGTACGAACTTCGGTATTGAGTATGCGCTCAAATTTCGGGAAGATCGAATCGATTCGCCTTATCGAGAACTCAATATCCCTGAGTCCGAACCATGCCGTTGAAGAGTCAGCGAGTATTCTGACGGAGTCATCATCGGAACAGGAAGAGGCGATAATTTTGCCCAGTTCCTTGAGTGCTGCGGCAGGTAAAAGCAAATCCTCATCTTTCATGATGTTACAGGGAGCTTTTGAGAGAGATAATCTTCTGCCGTCAGTTGAAACACCTGTGATGAATCCTTCAGCAGTTCTGAGCAGACATGTGCCTAAATATTTAGGGAAGTCCTGAGGCTGAGAGGCAGCGGAACTTCCTTCAGCGATAGTTTTAGCGAGCAGAGGGGCATTAACATCGCAGACTGTTTCAGCACCAGAGCTTTCAGGAATTTTAGGGAACTCATCTGCAGGGATAACGGCGAAACGTGTCTTATGTCTTCCTGCGTTGAGGAAGCCGCGTTCTGAATTGACTTCGAGTAGAAGGGAAGAGCCATTATCGGAGTC
>JAFTBA010000330.1 GCA_017458545.1 Synergistaceae bacterium
AAATTATCATCGGGACTGTAATCATTCCGAACATGCACGCGACTCCGCCGAAAAATCCGGCCATTCTATGACCGAAGAACATTGCGATATTCCCGATCATTGTGCCGGGAAGCGAGCGGCCTATGCTGGTTATGTCAAGCAATTCCTCATCAGTAAGTATTTTTTCGCGCTCAACGTAAAGTTCTTTCATTTGCGCAACTATGCTCCAGCCTCCCCCGAACGTGAATGCCCCGAACTTCAAGAACTGAACATAAAGTTTCAACAGCATAAAAATTTCCCCCTCAACATATCTCCTTCTGCTTTTTTGTGTTAAGATTAATTTAACATTATACATTGCGAAAAATTTTTTACGGAGAAAGTTGTCATGCACAGACTCATAATTCATAATCTCGGCCCTATAGATGAATGCGAAATAACTTGCAGGCCTTTTATGGTTCTGACAGGTGAACAGGCTTCGGGAAAAAGTACGATAGCAAAAGCACTGTACTATTTCAGGACAGTCAAAGATGATGTGTTTGAAGAATTTTTGACGAAATTACCGGCCAACCTAAAACAAGAGAATAAGCCGCTAATAAAAGATTTGCGTGAGACTCTGCGAAGAAAATTCCTTAGAACTTTCGGGTACTCTGTGCGTGAATTAAGAAAGGGAATGAGGCTTCGATATTTTTACACGCAGGAATACAGTATAACTGTAAGGCTGATAGTCTCAAAAACATCAGACAGAAAAATACTGAATGTTGAATTGAGCAAGCCATTAACAGAAGCAATAGCTGAATATGAAAAGCGTATAGCCTTTGAGACTGAGAAGCTGCTTATTAAGAAGACTTTTGCTAGTATTATGTCTGACTTAAACCAGATATTTGATGATGAACATAATACTGTATACCTTCCTTCGGGACGAAGCATGTTATCGTTCATGTCAAGCTACATCAGGCCGCTTAATATACAGGGTGATATAGGCCTCGATTACTGCACTCAAAAATATATCGAGGACATCTCAAACATTCGGCATGAATTAAACGGCGGTCTTGACGGCCTTATGGACTATTACAGTAAAGGAAGCAATATCCCAAAGTCATGGCTCAAAGCGCTCGAACTCATTGAGAAAGTTCTTTGCGGAACGTACAGAATAGAGAACGGAGAAGAACGAATAATACTTAATGACGGAAATTATGTCAGGATTAACTTTGCTTCATCAGGCCAGCAGGATGCATTATGGATCACGAATTTGCTGTTTTATTACCTTGTAAGCCTCCGTCCAACTATGTTCATCATAGAAGAACCGGAATCTCATCTCTTCCCTTCGTCTCAGAAGCACATCATGGAGTTAGTCTCCCTTGTGTGTAACCATGGGCATTCAGTGCTTGTTACGACTCACAGTCCTTATGTTCTGGGGACGCTGAATAATCTTTTGTATGCTTCATCGTTCAGACGAAGCGATAAAGATAAACGTGAGAAAGCCTCGAAAATTATCCCTGCGTCATTGTGGCTGGACTACGATAAATTCCAAGCGTGGTTTGTGAAAAAGGGAAAGATCGAAGACTGCATGGACTGTGAGCTTAAGCAGATAAGAAACGAGGTTATAGACGGCATATCTGATGTCATAAATGATGATTATGACAAATTGTTTGACATGAACAATCAGGAGGAAGACAATGCCGATTAATGGTTATACTCCTTATTACGAAGGCTGTAAATCATTGATAATCTCTGAAGAAAATGGACGGAAACATATAGGTGAAAATCCGACAGGATACCAAGTAACGCATTACCGCGTTGACGGTGTAATTTTTGTAAATGAGACAGCATGTGATTACATACTGATTAATGAAGATGAAAGTAAGAAAATAGCGTATCTTATAGAACTAAAAGGCTGCAGGGTAGACAAAGCAGTGGAACAGCTCAAAGCTACTTCTGATAAATTAAAAACTGAACTGAAGAATTACAATCTCCAGTTCAGAATAGTAACAAGCTCATCTCCCAGCAACAAATCACGAACAAACGGAATAAAAGCATCTTCATACAAATTGATGAAAATATGGGAGAAAAACGGGCAACTCAAAAAGGGGACAAGGCAAATAAAGGAGTCAATCTAACCGCCTCACTTAAATTCAACAATAGTAACCCCGTAACCGCCCTCGCCTTCAACGCCGAGTCTGTAGCTCTTGACATAGCTCAATCTCGAACAAAGCGCGTGAACTTCCCGTCTCAAAATTCCCTCGCCACGTCCGTGAATCACAGTTACCATCGTGTGATTAGACCTGTACGCTCTGTCAAGATAATTCTCGACTAGGGGCATTGCCTCAGCAACAAGCATTCCCCGAACCATGATTGACGACGGGACGCTCTCAGGTCTTGGGAGCTTCGTCGTGTCAACAGGAGGCGCGGCGACTTGTGCTTTCTTGTCGGTCGCAATTAGCTGGCTCAACGGAACGTCAACACTCATAGGCCCGGCTGTCATGTAGGCACGGCCGTTGCGAATCTCGTTGATTATGCCGACTATGCCGCTTCCGGCTACCATCGCTGTGACTCCGGGCGCAGGCTCAA
>JAFTBA010000331.1 GCA_017458545.1 Synergistaceae bacterium
AGGCCGCGAAGAAGGCCGTAAAGAAGGCCGCGAGGAAGAGCGCAAAACAATCGTCCGCATTATCCGTGAGGACGGAACAATGACGGACGAACAGATAGCCACTCTTTTGAAATTACCGATTGAATTTGTCGAGAGTGTATGAAACATGAGTGAACGCAAAATGGAAGTCATTGATAAGGAAACATGCAATCTCATCATAAGCGTTATAAAGGCATTCGAGGTAGTTCAGAAAAAATATCCTGCCTTTGTGCGTGAATATTTCTACAACAAAGCAGCCGATGAGACAATAAGAGCTACTTACAGGCTGGAGTGTGAGATGATAGAAAAGGCAGGTTTCAATGTAAACGACCCTGTAATTAAAGCTGTACGCAAACTCCGCAGGGAAGGAGATTTATCTGCTGAAGAAATTGCACACAATCTTAATGTACCGCTTGAGCTTGTGAAGGAACTATAACAAAGGAGGAGCAATAATAATGGATGAAGTCAGTCAGTACAATTCACCGGGCTACACAACGTTCAAAATGAAGCTGAAAAAGTTAATCGGCATAGATCTCAACTCCTACAAGGAGCAGATCCACCGCAGAACCCACGAATTAATGTCCCGTTGGGGCTGCAAAACCTATGACGACTATTACGACATGATGAGCAAGGACGAGAAAAAACTCCGCGAGTTCCTCGACCACCTCACCATTAACGTCTCTGAGTTCTTCAGGAATGACTCTCAGTGGTGGAAACTCCGCGACAAAATCATTCCCGAACTCATTCAGAAACGCGGCTCAAAACGCCTCAAACTCTGGAGCGCAGGCTGCGCTACAGGCGAAGAACCTTATTCGCTCGCTATTCTCTCAGCCGTTTGCGGACTCGACTCAATGATGACTCCCGTCCTCGCAGCAGATATAGATCAGGGCGCAATCTCTATCGCTCAGAAAGCTAATTACCGCAAGGCTCAGCTCCTTAACGTTCCCAAAGAATATTTGTCGCGTTTCTTCTCGACTAAAGACGGCGGCACTACCTACGATGTTAACCCCGAAATCAAACGCAGGGTTACTTTCAAACGTTTCAACATGATTGAAGACCCCTTCGGCGCAAATTTCGACATCATTCTTTGCAGGAACGTCGTAATCTATTTCACCGCTGAGACAAAGGACAAACTCTATCACAAGTTCTTTGACGCTCTCGCTCCGGGAGGCTATTTCCTCGTAGGCTCAACGGAACAGATTTTCGGTTACCAGAAAATTGGCTTTGAATCTGCAGGCCCGTTCCTTTACACGAAGAAATAACCAAAGGATTAATACGCGCTATGTATGAGTTCACACTCACTAATTCAGTGAATGACGCGTTACAGCGTCTTTGCAGGCAGACCGGCTGGAAGAAAGTAAGCCGCGTTATGATTAAAATCGGCGGCATGAGAAAAGTTAATCCCGAGTTAATGGCCTTCATCTTCGCTGCCGTATCTAAAGATACTCCCGCTGAAGGTGCTTTGCTTTCGGTCATGCTTCTGCCTGTAACTATTCGCTGTCATTCTTGCGGCAAAATTTCAACACGTGAGGACTCTGCATTCTCCTGTCCCCTGTGCGGAAGCGAAAACGTACAGGTCTTATCAGGGCTCGAACTATCTATCGAAGCCCTTGAAGTCGAAAGCAATTCAATCAATTATGAATGAAAACGGAAAAAATATACTGCTTTCTCTGTCCAATCGGCAGCAGGAAGCAGTTAAATATGTTGACGGGCCTTTACTGGTTCTTGCAGGTGCAGGAAGCGGAAAGACCCGTGTATTAACCAGAAAAATAGCTTGGCTCACTGCCGAACATATCGCTGACCCTAACACTGTCATGGCCGTAACCTTCACCAACAAAGCTGCAGGTGAAATGAAATCACGTATTAACGCCTTAGTCCCTGATGCACGCGGTATAAGCGCAGGTACTTTTCATGCTTACGGACTCAAATTCCTCTTCCGCCACCCCGAACAGGCAGAAGAAATTGCAGGGTTACACAGGGATTTCACAGTGTTCGACAGAGCCGAAAGCAGAGCATTGGTTCAGGAAATAATGAGGGAAATGAAGTTCCCAGAAAAAGAATCATCGCCTGCCTCAATGCTCGAATTAATCTCGCGCGATTACATGACCTGGACTCCAATACCCCATGACACTACGATTGAGGACGAAAATGTTTACAAACTCGCTAAGGAATACAGGAGAAGACTCCGTGAGATTAATGCCGCAGATTTTGACGACCTGATGATTCTTCCGCTTGAGATTCTCAAGCAGGACGTTGACGCCAGAAGACGCGAACAAAACAGAATCAGCTGGCTTCTTGTCGATGAGTATCAGGACGTGAACAAACCTCAGTATCTTTTGCTGCGTTATCTGGTCGGCCCTGACTGCATAATCAATGTCGTAGGAGACCCAGACCAATCAATTTACGGCTGGCGCGGTGCTGAGGTGGGAATGATTCTGAACTTCACCAACGATTTTGACGGCGCAAAAACTATAGTGCTCGATGAAAATTACAGGTCAACAGGTAACATACTCGATGCCTCAAACGCACTCATCCGCAACAATAAAGCACGTCTCAAAAAAAATCTCCATACCGCTAAAGGATCAGGCGAAAAGATTTATACGCTGATGGCTCAAAACGATTTTCAGGAGGCCGATTTTATTGTTCAGGAAATCGAGCGGTTAAGGTCAGTTTACAGTTACAGTTACAGCGACATTGCCATTCTTTACAGACAGAACGCTATGAGCAGGGTTTACGAAAACAAATTCCTTCAGGAGGATATACCTTACAGAATTATTCGCGGACTCTCATTCTATGACCGCATGGAAGTCCGTGACGTTCTCTCGATTCTCAGAATGGCTATGAACCCGTTGGACAGGTCTGCACTCGACAGGGCTTCGGGATTCGCAATCAAAGGTATGGGAGCTAAGAGGCGCGCTAACTGGTACGAATGGCTCACCTCACAGCCCGATGACGTTCTCAATGACCCCGTCAAAGTATGAAGTTTAACCGCAGGAGGTGCATGGCCGGTTAAAGGTCAGTTAGGTGAGACTATGAAATTGTTTGCGTCTCACATGTGCGCTATTCTCGACATGGCCGATGACGGAATCAAACCTGCTATCGATTACGTACTCGCTGACATGGATTACAACAATTACCTCAGAGGCTATGACCCTGAAACTTACAGGGACAGGCTCGAAAACGTTAAGGAACTTAAATCAATAGTTCCTGACGGAAATTTAGCCGAGACACTCGCTGAAGCTGCACTGTTCACTGACGCTGATACCGA
>JAFTBA010000332.1 GCA_017458545.1 Synergistaceae bacterium
AAAGCCTGTTGCGTCAAGAATATTCCACGCACGGATTATCGACTTCAGCAGAGGGTCAGCGTTAACCCTGTAATGCTCATCGAACATATAAGCCTCAACAAATTCCTTTTCGGCCCTGATCTTCTCAGCGTGCCACTGAGCTGCCTCGTCCTTATGAGCCTCGTAATAGCTCTGTGCGCGGAGAAGTGCTTTCAGTATCAGCTTGATTGTAATCGGATTCTTCTTGACGAAATCGGTCTTGGCCTCCATACGGCAGCATGAGTAATTAGGCATTATGTCGCTCATGTAGGCCATGATTGAAACTTTGTCCTTGTTGACGTTCTTAATGGTGTAGTTCTGCTCGGTGCCCTGAAGAGCGTAATCAACTTCACCGCGAATCACTGCCGCTAATGCGTCGTTGTAGTTAGTGATTACTACCCAGTCAAGAGCCTCAAGAGGTTTCTCGTAACCCAGATCCATTACTGCACCCGTAAGCGCAAAGTAGCTCGGGTTGCACGCGAACTTTTTGCCTACAAGGTCCTTAACGCCGTGCCATTCAGTGCCTTTTTTGGCGATGATAGGCATTGCACCCGTCATCATGTGGCCGCCGAAAATCGTAAGGTCAACACCTGCCGCTATCTGCTGAAGGGGATTGCTTGTGCCTGCATTCGAGACGACATCGACCATACCCGTTGAGAGGAGGGTCATTGCTGAGGCGTTAGCGGTTGCGGGGACTTCCTCAAGTTTTATGCCGACCTCATCGAAATAGCCCTTTTTCTCGGCGATGGTGAGCAGGACATTACCGCTTGCACCGCTGTTCCAACGGACTAACGAAGTTTCGGGGACTTCCTTTGCCGAAGCCGTTACGGCCGAAAGGCTCAGGACAAGTAACGCGAATAACAAAACTTTTTTCATGACTGAATAACTCCTTTGCATTGAAAAATATTTATGCTTAACCGTAAAATCAATCACGGCTTTGCATCGAATTAATACGGCGTATAAGCTCATTCCTTAATCTCAGAACGTTAATATCCTCAAACTGAGTCTCTCTTGTAGGCTTAATGTCATCGGGAATTGTGCAGTCGTAAATTATTTTTCTTGAACCGATAACGATAATTCTTCCTGCAAGCAGTAATGCCTCATCGACATCATGAGTAACAAAAATTACAGTTTTTTTGGGCGACTGTACTGCACAGAGTTCTAAGAGCATATCCTGAAGCCTTGCCCGTGTTACTGCGTCGAGTGCGCCGAAAGGCTCATCCATTAACATTATTGAGGGTTCAACGGCAAAGACCTGAGCGATTGCGCAGCGCTGTTTCATTCCGCCGGATAATGCTTTGGGGAGTTTTCGGTAAACTGATTCATCGAGTCCTACCTGACGGAGTGCATCGAGAGTTTTTTCTTTGTACTGTGATTTTGAAAGGTTAGGGAATTTCTGTTCAAGGGCAAGACGTATATTTTCGCCTGCCGTCATCCAAGGGAACAGGCCGTAATCCTGAAAGACTATTCCCCTGTCGAGTCCTGCACCTTTAACGGGTTTACCGTCTAAGAGTATTTCACCTTCCGAAGGTTTTTCGAGACCTGCGATGAGACGGAGGAGGGTAGATTTTCCGCAGCCCGATTGACCGAGAAAACATACGAACTCTCCCGAAAGAACATCAAAATTAATGTCCTCAAGAATTAAAGGACTCTTATCGTTGCCGTAAGAAAAAGATAAGTTTCTGACCGAGATAATTTTTTGAGGGGTATTAGCACGATACCCGATTGAATATTTCTCAGTCATAATTTTTTGAAAGAGCTATAACGTTCAGTATTCATTATGCAGAGATTTTTGCACATTCTGAGTTACATCTCAATAATCATTTTCGTAACATGAAGAATACTTTTTGCCGTTTTGTGAAATAATTAGAACAAGTATAAATGAAGGGACAAATTTTAATTGGACAACTCAATATCAATAAGAGGCGCGCGCGAACATAATCTCAAAAACGTCAGCATTGACCTTCCCAGAGGTAAATTAATCGTAATCACAGGGCCATCAGGGTCGGGTAAATCATCATTGGCATTCGATACACTTTACGCTGAGGGACAAAGGCGTTACGTTGAGTCGTTATCAGCATACGCAAGACAGTTCTTAGGCGTTCAGAAAAAACCCGATGTAGATGAAATTTCAGGTCTCTCCCCTGCAATTTCCATCGAACAGAAAGGTACAGGACATAACCCCCGTTCAACAGTAGGAACAGTAACGGAAATTTATGATTATTTCAGGCTGTTGTTCGGGCGTATCGGTATACCTCACTGCCCTAAATGCGGCAAACCCGTTCAACGTCATTCAATCGACGAAATTCTAGATTACATTCTCGGACATGAGGACGGACTCAAAACACAAATCCTATCCCCCATCGTCAAAAACAAAAAAGGCGAGTTCCGCAACCTTTTCACCCAAACACGCGAAAAAGGTTACACGCGCGCAAGAGTTGACGGAACTGTCTGCTACCTTGAGGAGGAAATCGAGTTAGACCGTAACAAACGACATAACATTGAGGTTGTTGTTGACCGCCTGAAGATTTCGCCCGACAAACGTACCAGAATAGCAGAGAGCGTTGAGTCTGCGCTGAAACTTTCAGGGGGTTACGTGATGATTAACGCTGAGGGCCATGACGAATATACTATGACTGAGAATTATTCGTGTCCCGACTGCGAGATAGGTATGCCCGAAATTGAGCCGAGACTCTTCTCGTTTAACAACCCTATAGGCGCGTGCCCTGACTGCGGAGGTTTAGGGAGTCACGAGCATTTTTCGCGCGAACTTGCGATTGACCCCGAAAGATCCGTGCTTGACGGCGCAATAATCCCCTGGAAGTCTAAGCCTTACTCAATCACTAAGCTCAACATGTTTGCGGAAAAACACGGATGGGATTTGTCTGTAGCATGGAAAGATTTATCACCTGAGATTCAGGATTTCATATGGAACGGTTCAGGTGATGAGAAGATGCCTATGATTTTTGACGAGAAGGGAATAGCACGGCCTTACATGGGAAGATTTGAGGGTGTTGTGGGGTGGCTTGAAGCTAAATTGAAATGGTTTGCCGACAACGAAAATGTCATTGATGAAGTAGCTTTATATCGTGAAGAGGACATATGTAAGACCTGCGGAGGCTTGCGTTTGAGACAGGAGGCATTGAACGTTAAAGTGTCGGGTTACGGAATAGGTGATTTTCTTGTGATGCCTGTTGAAAGACTTGTTGATGTCATGAAGAATTTAACGCTCACAAATTCTGAAGCCTCTATAGTCTCGCAGTTAATGCCCGAAATCATAAGACGGTTAGAATTTTTATGTGATGTCGGCGTAGGTTATCTGTCGCTTTTGAGACGGGCTGATACGCTTTCGGGAGGGGAGACTCAGAGGATAAGGTTAGCGACTCAAATAGGCTCTAACTTGAGCGGAGTGCTTTATGTTTTGGACGAACCTACGATAGGATTGCACCCCCGTGACACTGAGAAGCTGATACGCTCGCTGAAATCTATTCAGTCACTCGGCAACACAGTAGTAGTAGTTGAACATGATCGGGATACTATGACGGCTGCCGATGAACTTGTTGAGCTTGGCCCTGAGGCAGGTGAGAACGGCGGTGAGATACTTTACGCAGGGAGTTATGAGGAGGTATTGAGGTCTGACGGTAAAACAGGTAAATATCTTCGCGGTGAGGCAACGGGAATCGTTAAGCCCGAGAAAAGACGCAAGCCTTCAGGCTGGGTTAAAGTGCTTGGAGCTGCACACAACAACCTCAAGAATATTGACGTTGATATACCTGTAGGAGTGTTCACGTGCATAAGCGGAGTATCGGGTTCAGGGAAGAGCAGTTTTTTATACGATGTGCTGTACAAGGGAATGCGCAGGATTCTGGATAAGGATTTCCGGGAGAGGCCGGGGAAGTTCAGAGCGATTGAAGGAGCTGAACAGTTCGACAACATAATACTTGTTGACCAGAGTCCTATAGGGAGGACACCGCGCTCTAATCCTGCAACATACACTGGAGTGTTCACGATGATACGGGAATTTTACGCAGGATTGACCGAGTCGAAGATTAGGGGCTGGAACGCAGGACGTTTCAGTTTCAACGTTAAGGGGGGAAGGTGCGAGGCTTGCGGAGGTGCAGGGAGCGTGAAAACGTCGATGTTATTTTTGCCCGATATATATTCAGACTGCGAGGTTTGCGGGGGAACGAGGTACAATCACGAGACGTTAGAGGTGAAATTTAAGGGGAAAAATATAGCTGACGTATTGAACATGACGGTAGACGAGGCAGGGGAATTTTTCGGGGACATACCGAAGATAGCCGGGAAGCTGAGACTGATACATGACGCAGGATTGGGGTATATACATTTGGGGCAGTCTGCGCTGACGTTATCGGGCGGT
>JAFTBA010000052.1 GCA_017458545.1 Synergistaceae bacterium
GGCTGCACGAAAGATACATTTCTTAATTACGCAGGAAAAGCAGTAACCAGTAAGGACGGAAACGTCAAAACAAATGCCGGTACAGTAATAAGGATATGTTTAGGCATAAACAGGAAATTGGACAAAGAATTAGAGGAGGACGAAGCCATGAAAGATGTGATAGCGAGAATTTTCAAGAATGAGTTTGCTGCACAAAGGCAAGATGGCATTCAAGACGGCATTAATGAGACCAACGAACGAGTCGCAAAAGACATGCTCAAGAAAAACCTTCCCCTCTCACTTATAGAGGAAATCAGCAAGCTCTCTAAAGACTCAATCCGCAGTTTAGCAAAATCTCTCGGAGTCACCGTCATCTAGTCATCACCAAACCTCACAAGACCCTCAATCCGCAGCCGCTCAGAACCCTCAAACAGCTGCGGAACAATTTAATTTCACTACAAAAAGTTTTCCTGTAACAGTTCAGCATGTTAGAATGAAAATATAAATTTCATCTCTCTCATCGGAGGACCTCAAAATTGAACACTAACGGCAGCGAAAAAAGTGATACCCAAATATTTTGGCTCGCATTAATACGCGACATATTCGGAATCTCTAAACCTGAAGATTATATTGTCTTCGAGAAAAAAGTTGAGATCGAACACGTCAAATTCATTGACGCTTTCATCCCCTCAACCGGCATTATCATTGAACAGAAATCTAAAGGCTTTAATCTCGACTCCGCTTTCGTTCAGGCTAAAAATTATTACGACTGGTTACCCTTCTCTCAGCGAGGACGCTACATACTCACCTGCAACTTCAACGAAATTCACATACACGACATGGAAGCTCCCACTAAAAACCCCGACATCATCCCTGTCTCAGCAGCAACAAAAGATAACTTATCCTTCCTCGTCGTCCCGGGCAAAACACTTCCGCGCGAAACAGACGTATCAATCGAAGCAGGAAGGTTAGTCGGCAAACTCTATAACTCATTGCTCGACTCACTTCACGAAGTTTACTCCGAATCTCAACGCTCTAACGATGAATACAAAAACGCTCTCAATGATGTCAACGTCTTCTGCGTTAGACTCGTCTTCCTCCTTTACGCTGAAGACTCAGGGCTGTTCAACAAATCACAGTTCCATGACTACCTCAAACCCCGTTCCCTCATGGCACGCGATGCTCTCGCTAAACTCTTCAGCGTCCTCAATACTGAAAGAGGTAAACGAGACCCATTCCTCGAAAATGAGCTCAAAGCATTTCCGCACGTCAACGGCGGATTGTTCAAGAAAAATGTTAAGCTGCCCAGTATTAACGATGAGGCCGTCAAAATTATCATCGAAAATATGTCCGAAAAATTCAACTGGTCAGGCATATCTCCCACTATATTCGGCGCAATTTTCGAGTCTACAATCAACCCCGATACTCGCTATCAGGAAGGTATGCACTACACCGCTCCGGAAACTATACACAAAGTCATAGGTCCACTCTTCCTTGACGGCCTCGATGAAACTCTCAAAGAAATTTTGTTGCTGCCTCCGTCATTTGAACGCACTCAAAAATTACTCGCCCTTCAGAAAAAATTAGCCTCACTCAAATTCTTAGACCCGGCTTGCGGTTCAGGCAACTTCCTCACAGAGTCATTCATATCGTTACGCAGAATCGAAAACAGAATAATCAAAGCCCTCCCGGAAAATGAAAGACTGTCAGCAAAAGTTTCAGTCTCAATAAATCAGTTTCACGGAATTGAAATTCACGATTTCGCCGTCAACGTAGCAAAAACTGCTCTGTGGATCTCAGACCACCAAATGTGGAAGGAAACTCAGAACATTACACACTCACACGAAGTACCGCTTCCGCTTAAAGATTATGACGGCATAGAGGAGGGCGACGCTCTTAAATCTAACCTGCTTATTACAGGCTGGAATATTCCGCACGATGATATGCTCTACATAATGGGCAATCCTCCTTTCATGGGCTATTCACAGCAGAATAAACCTCAAAAAGAAAGCGTCAAAAACTTTTTCGGCAAGGCTAAATCCGATTACGTCTCGTGCTGGTTCGCTGTTGCCTCAGAATATTTACAGGACAAAAACACTAAGGCCGCTTTCATCGCTACTAACTCAATTACTCAGGGTGAACAGGTCGCTTACGTCTTCAAACCCCTGCGTGAAAAATGGGGCATAAAGATTGATTTCGCACGTCAGTCATTCGTCTGGAACAGCGAGTCAAAAGATAAAGCTCAGGTTCATGTCGTTGTCATAGGCTTCAGCACAAACCCTCCCGAATTGAAGAGCCTTTATTCTCCTGACGGTGCTGTGAGGCAGGTACAGAACATAAATTTTTACCTAGCTGAAGGGCCTGATGAGGATATTGCAATTCCCAGAGATACTCCAATTTGCAGTAATGCTCCGGCCATGAACGCAGGTAACAGACCTGCAGACGGAGGTCATCTCCTCATTAAGGGCGAAGATTACGCAGACTTCATCAGACAGGAACCAAAGGCTGAAAAATATATCAAACGTTTCATGATGGGTAATGAGTTCATCAACAATATACCGCGTTATTGTCTGTGGCTTGTCGGCGTTAATCCTAACGAAATAATGAGTATGCCGCTCGTCCGTAAAAGGGTAGAGGCTTGCAAGGCCGCCCGACTCAGCGGTGCACCTGACCGTCAAAGGCTGGCCAATACTGCATGGCTTTTCCGTGAACAGATGAACCCTAAGCAATATATCGCAATACCTGTAGTATCATCAGAGCATCGCAAATATATTCCTATGGGCTGGTTCGATGATTCTGTAATACCCGGCAATATGTTAATGATTATTCCCAACATAACGCTCTATGATTTCGGAATCCTCACAAGCCGTGTGCATATGGCATGGATGAGGAGAGTGAGCGGACGGTTTGAAATGCGTTACATCTATTCAAAGAAGGTTGTCTATAACACGTTCGCATGGCCAAGCCCTTCACCTGAACAGCGCACCAAAATCGAACAGACTGCTCAGGAAATACTCAATGCCCGTGCGATGTACCCCAATGACTCATTCGCAGCCCTCTATGATGACACACTCATGCCCTCCGAACTCAGACGTGCCCATGAACTCAATGACCGTGCTGTTTGCAGTGCTTACGGCTGGGCAGGGAACATCAGCGATGATGAGATTGCCGCAGGACTGTTCAGACTGTATCACCGGCTCGCAGCAAAATAACTCAGGCTCAGGCAAAAAGTTTACGCCTCACACTGTAGTACGCAATCATCGTAGCAGTTCCCGTTATCGTCCACGAAACAGGGTATACATCCATCAGCAGCGCAAAATCTTTCTCCCACTCAAACGCCGTGTATACCCATACTATTCTCAGCACACAGCACCCTAGCAATATAATCACTGTCGGAAGCATTGACCGTCCCATTCCGCGCAGACACCCTCCGCTAACCTCGTAAATGTTGCACATCCACAGGAACGCTACTGCATGTATCATTCTGATTTCAGCATACTTCAGGACTTCCGGATTAACAGTGTACAGACTCAGTATCTCAGTGTCCCACACTGCACACCCTAAACACACTATACCAGTGAAGATTACTCCCGACAGCATTGTCAGTGAAAATACACGTTTGCACCTCGCGTAATCACCTGCTCCGAAATTCTGCGAAGTGAACGTTACTGCTGCCTGAGTGAACGCTGCTACAACATAGTAAGTCAGAAAATCAAAGTTCAATGCAGCTGCACTCCCTGCGCTCGCGTATGAACCTAATGAGTTTATAGCCGTCTGTATGGTTATGTTTGAGATCGAGAATAATGACCCCTGAAGCCCTGCAGGTAATCCTATCTTCAGTATTTGCGTGAAATATTCGCGCCCCATCATTAAATCGCGCCATTTGAA
>JAFTBA010000053.1 GCA_017458545.1 Synergistaceae bacterium
GATGCACGGCTGCGGTAATGATTATGTATATGTGAATTGTTTTGCCGAAACCGTTAATGACCCCGAAGGATTATCACGCAGAATATCAGACCGTCACAAAGGCATAGGAGCAGACGGTTTGATATTAATTCTGCCGTCAATTAAGGCTGATGCGTTCATGCAGTTATATAACGCAGACGGTTCATCGGATACGATGTGTGGTAACGGTATACGCTGTGTAGCCAAATATGTTTACGAACACGGGCTTGTACCTGCTGACAGGAGGACGCTTACGATAGACACGCCTGTAGGAATGAGGGAACTTGAGCTTGATGTTGACGGTGTAACTGGGAAGGTCTCATCAGTGCGAGTGAACATGGGTAAAGGAACAGCGACGACAAAGATACCTGAAGACATAAACGTTCACGGAACGGACTTAAAATTTGTGGGTATTAATGTGGGTAATGACCATGCGGTATATTTTGTTGAGGATAATCCTGTTATTGCAGACATACATGAATGGCCAGACAGTAAATTTGCAGCAGAAGGAGTTTACTTTGAGACACATAAGAGATTTCCTAACAGAATCAACAGCGAGTTTATAGAAGTGATTTCGCGCAATGAGATAAACATGAGGGTGTATGAGCGCGGAAGCGGTGAGACAATGGCTTGCGGAACCGGTGCAACTGCTTCAGCGTTTGCAGGAGTGGTCTCGGGGAAACTGGACAGGGACGTGGTAGTTCATTTGAGGGGCGGAGATTTGAGGATTCATGTTGACGATGATAATACGTGTTTCATGACAGGGCCTGCTGTTGAAGTTTTTAACGGTGAGTATCAGGAATAATTACAGTCAGCAAAAAACAACCCCCCTTACGTTTTGGCAGGGGGGTTTAATTTTAGGAACGCTAATATTTTTCGTAACCGTTACCTGATTTCTTCACCTGAATCACTCCTGGAGGAGTGATGTGCATTCCAGCAACGGGAATATTTTTCCACGCTGCATAATCGAGGATGAATTTTCTTGACTGAACAGCTTTAACGGGGTCAACGTCATATTTAACAGCGACATCCGGATTAGGGAGCTGAATTTCAGGGAAGTGCATAATGTCTCCTGCAACGATTAATTTATCGCCGTCAGCCTCAATTAGGAATGCCGTATGTCCCGGAGTATGTCCTGCAGTATCCATAGCTTTAACTCCCTGAACGACCTCATCGCCGAAAGCAAAGAGCTTAACATTGTACTGAGCCAATGCTGAAATTACAGCTTCATTCTTCAGCTCATTGACCCAGTACTCATATTCAGGTTTAGACACATAGACTTCAGCATTGGGGAATTGGGGTTTACCTTCAGAGTTGACGAGTCCGCCGAAATGGTCAGGGTGTAAGTGAGTGATGAGTATAGTTTTGATATTTTCTGGAGGTATGTTATTTTTTGCGAGTTCTTTGGGAATATTACCGTTCTTCAATCCTGTGTCGAACAAAATTTCCTGTCCTGCGAATTTCACATGGAACGCTAAAATCTGACTTGGCATTTTCCCTGAAGGGTAATACTGAGATTTGAGTGTATCCGATGAGTTCACGAGGAGAGCGGTATCACTTAGTCCCTGTGTTTCGATGAGCGTAAGCGTTTCGATTGCTCCTGCGAATGCAGACGAGGCGGTGAGGACGAAAACAATAAGCGTACAAAATACTTTTAGCATATCGTGAAAACTCCTTCATCTTAAAATTTTTATTACATTTTTTTATTGCTTGTTGCAAATTATAACAAGCCGAAGATTTTTTCTGAAACTAATATTTTTTGACGGCGAAAAAAAACTTGACGTGCCGTTAAAAAATAGTATAATTCCTTTTTGTCATGCCTCACCCTTTCAGTGCGGGGGTGGCGGAATTGGTAGACGCGCAAGACTAAGGATCTTGTGAGCAATTAAGTCTCGTGGGAGTTCGATTCTCCCCCTCCGCACCATTAGATAATAATAATCCCTTCGGTTAATCCGCCGGAGGGATTTTTCTTAATTCTTATCTGTAAACAGTAAACAAGGGTAAGAGTTAAACTACCCCTCTGTTTTTATTAGGGCAGTATTTCAAGCCAATAGCCGTCGGGGTCCTGAATGAAGTATATGCCCATGTCATGGTTCTCGAAGCATATACAGCCCATATCGCTGTGGAGTTTATGTGCAGCCTCGAAATCGTCAGCCCTGAATGCCAAATGGAACTCTTCTTCTCCGATGTCGTATTTCTGAGGGTGGTCAGCTAACCATGTGAGTTCCAGTTCAAAATCAGCCTCATCATTCCCGATGTAAACGATTATGTATGAACCGTCAGCTGCTGTTTTGCGCCTTCGTTCGGTTAAACCGAGTGCTTTGTTGTAGAACTCAAGCGAACGGTTAATGTCCTGAACGTTATAATTCTCGTGAATCATCTTGAACTTCATTGAGTTTTTCCTCCTGTTAAATTCTGTGGTAAATTTTTGCGGATAAGATTATTATATTACAAGTACAGAATTTCACGTAAGGAAGGAAAGTTACAACCATGAACGAAATCATCAAGGCCATAAAAGAACGCAGAAGTATTCGCAAGTTCAAGCCCGATATGCCTAAACGCGAGGACATTGACGCAATAATTGAGGCAGGCCTCTACGCAGCGAGCGGTAAGGCAAGCCAGTCACCGATAATCATAGCTGTAACGGCTAAGGAATTACGCGACAGAATTTCGCGCGATAACTGCAGGATAGGAGGTTGGCAGGAAGGATTTGATCCATTCTACGGTGCCCCCGTAATCCTGATTGTACTTGCCGATGCGGAACGCCCCACACATGTTTACGACGGCAGTCTCGTTATAGGCAACATGATGCTTGCTGCTCATTCGTTGGGACTGGGAAGCATTTGGATTCACAGGGCCAAACAGGAATTTGAGGAGGAAGGGTACAGGAAATTACTCGCTGACTTGGGC
>JAFTBA010000333.1 GCA_017458545.1 Synergistaceae bacterium
CCTGACGGATGGCAGGAGACTATGGAGATTCAAACCTCCAACTCGTTCGAGCAGCCTGCAGGTGCTGTAAAGGCACGTGTGCTTTTCGTGATTGACGACTCAGGTTCAATGAGCAGCGCAACAGCTAATCTCGCTAACAATCTGGGCAGCTTTATTCAAAAAATAGCCGCTGAAAACGTTGAGGAGGTAAGTGTAGGAGTTGCATCTTATTCCTACGTGTCAGGAGCTCAGAGACTTGCACAGCATCAGATTAACGGCAACTTATGGGGAACAGTCGACAGCAATAATCCGGCAACAGCGGCAACAGCCTTACAGGACATAACCACTACGCTCAACATTCTGGCAGGCACGATGATTGGCGGGACGGTTGACCATTATTACGGGATAGGACAGGCAATAAATGATTACGGTCTTGTACCTGCTGACAGCGTAAAGAATTATGTTGTGCTTTTGACTGATACCGGGGCTGAATCGTCAGGCCAAAACGGAATATCAAGAAGCGATGTCAAACAACTTCTCACAGACTCAAACTCAGAACTCATAACAATATGTCCCACCACTGCTAACAGTCTGTTCCAGAGCACAGACTCAACACAGGCACTTGTTACAATGTCGGCAACAAATCCAGGCACATCAGATTGGAGCGTTGCATATGATTATGCAGGAACTTGGGGAACAACCCTCTCCAATTCGATAGGCCCTATGATAGGAATTAACGCCGTTCAGTCAGTACTGTTCGAGAATGTACCGCTGTACGAGTTCCCTCAGTTACAGGGAGTTTTCCCGAGTGCTTCAAGCTCATCGCAGGTCATAACAATTCATCAGGGCGATAAATCCTACGACATAACTATAGACCCTGATGATACTTTCGAGACCCTCAACAACAAACTCAATCAGTACACGGGAGCTTCTACTACGGCTGAAGTCGTTGACCTTGAGAGCGGCAAAAAAGGCATAAGAATGATTACTTCAATTCCTTCGGGTGAACGTGTAACTTATTCGGGCAATCAGGAACTTCTCACACAGCTCGGACTCCGTTCAAACTTTGATCACAAATTCAGCCTCGATGCAGACAAAGTAACTGACAGAGATATTCACTTCAGAACTTTCTATCTCAATAAAAATACAGGCCATGTTCATGAGGGTGATATAGTCCTGTCGACTAACAGCACTGAAATTCCGGAATATGATTTGCTGACAAGTTTTGAGGCTGCATATATAGGACAGATTCCCAAACATGATGTTAAACTGACTGACATAAATAATTTCTGGAACACTGAAGGAGTTTTTATTGTTGACCAGCCAAAGACAATCACTATAACTCAGGGCAACGGCAAAACTACATCGGTAACTCTCTACAAAACTGATACTCTTGATGAAGTCCGCGATAAACTCAACAACGCAATAGCCAACGATTTAGGCCAGTCAAAATATACCGATGCCAATAAATTCGTCAGTTACGTTAAAGAAGGGGAAGAACTTAAACAGGGCGATGAGAGCGTAGCAGGAACGTTCATAGTACGGAGTGCTGTACCGGGTAAATCAGGCGAGTTATATTTCTCAGGCGATGACGAAATTTTACGCGCATTAGGTCTCAATACTATTCATGAATCCTCAGAGTCAAGGTTCACGGCTTCGGTTTACAATGCACATTCAGGCACTCAGCTTGCAACTGGAATTAAAGCAACAGGCAACGTACTCACAGGGATAATCCCTAACGTTGACATTGAATTTGATGCTATGGCAGGGATAAAATCATCATGGGACGAAAACACTAAACGCTACTTCTTCACCGATGATGAAACTTATTCTGCAACGCTTCACCTCAGGGATAACGGCATAATTTTCCAGACCGGCGCGAACAAAGGAGAAGATTTCACGTTACAGCTCGGTGATACATCGTGCAGTTCGCTGGGGATTGTAGGGGTTAACGTAGCCTCGCGCAATAATGCCTCGCACTCAATCGGAGTAATTGACCGCGCAATTAACCGTATATCCTCTCAGCGCGCTAAAATCGGTGCTTTCATTAACGGCCTTGAACACACAATGACTAACCTCACAACTACAACCGCAAACCTCACCTCTGCAGAAAGCAGAATACGCGACGCTGACATGTCCAAAACTATGATGGAGTTCGTTAAACTTCAGGTGCTTAATCAGTCTGGCACTTCAATGCTCGCTCAGGCTAACCAACTGCCCCGGTCAGTATTAAATCTAATAGGCGGTTAATAAACAGACCCGTTAAAGTTCGCGGGTCTGTTTTTTTTTAACGGCCATGCGAAAACTTGACACACCTGCCATAATAGACTCATTACAACAAATTAAAGGAGACTTATCACACAAAATGCTTAAAGATTTAGGCTCACTGCCTGCAGTATTTCCTATGCCTGTCTTAATGGTTGCTACTTACGGCGATGACGGCAAAATCGACATCATGAACGTTGCATGGGGCGGTATTTGCGGTATGGACAAAATTGCCCTCAACCTCGCTCCCGAACGCAAAACTCTCAAGAACATCAACTCTCGTAAAGCCTTCACCGTTGCACTCGCCGATGAAGCTCACGTCAAAGAAGCTGACTTTCTCGGAACTGCCAGCGGCAACGTCATGGCCGATAAATTCGAGCGCACAGGTCTTCACTCACACAAAAGCTCTCATGTTGACGCTCCCGTAATCGAGGAGTTCCCCGTTACAATGGAATGCAAACTTGAGGAAGTACGCGACTGTTTCGGCGAACAGAGAGTCGTCGGTACTATCGTAAACGTACTAGCTGATGAGAAAGTCCTCGACAAAGACGGCAAAGTCGATGCATCAAAGCTCAACGCAATAATGTTCGACCAGTTCAGAAATACTTACTACACTGCAGGTAAGGAAATCGCTAAGGCTTGGAGAGTCGGAGCCGAATTAATGAAGAAGTAACAGCAAAATTAAGGGCATAGGCTTTACGCTGAATGCCCTTCACTTTTACACCGCTCACAGTGTTATAATCCCTTCAGCATAAAAACTCAGGAGAATAAATCACAAATGGCACAATTACGCCTTCACCGTCAAAATAATAATATCGACATGTTACACGGCCCTTTACTCGGAAAGATTCTTGTCTTCGCGCTGCCCTTAGCCGCAAGCATGATGTTACAGCAGCTGTTCAATTCGGCTGACGTTGCTGTAGTTGGACGTTTCGACTCGCCTCAGGCTATGGCCGCTGTAGGCAGCAACGGTGCTGCGATAAATCTCATGGTCAATCTTTTCGTTGGACTCTCAATCGGTGCTAACGTCGTAGTCGCACGCTGCATAGGCCGTAACGAAACAGATAAGATTCACGACGCTGTTCACACATCAATAATGCTCGCCCTAATCAGCGGAGTGTTACTGCTGATATGGGGTGTGGCAATCGCTAAACCTATACTCACTCTCATGAATACTCCCGAAGATATTATTGACTTAGCCGTAGTATATTTCCGTGTATATTTCTTGGGAATGCCGTTTATCATGCTCTACAATTTCGGCTCTGCAGTCCTCAGAAGCAAAGGTGACAGCAAACGTCCTTTATGGTCATTGGGAATAGGCGGTGTCATTAACGTAATACTCAACTTAATATTCGTAGTCGGCCTAAAATTAAGCGTTGTCGGCGTTGCTCTGGCAACAGTAATCTCAAACGCTGTCAGTTCATTCATCATTATGTATTACCTGATGAACGAGGAAGAACCGTTTGCGTTCAAATGGCGCGATTTAATGATGGGGCGCGAATATTTCACGCAAATACTGAAGATAGGATTACCTGCAGGGCTTCAGGGGTCATTATTCTCGATCTCAAACATAACCATACAGACGGCTATAAACTCATTAGGTTCATAC
>JAFTBA010000334.1 GCA_017458545.1 Synergistaceae bacterium
CGAGGCAGAAGGCAAAGCAGCTTTCACGCTCACGGATAGTGATGGAAACGTGTACGAGTATGGCAAGGATTTTGCGCTGAGGAGTACCTCGCTTACAAGCGGAACACTACAGCTTGTGATGCCCCCCTACGGCTACGTACCTACAGATTACAGCGACTGGTCAGCGACAAGAGCAGTCCCGCGTTCCGGGCTCACCCTGACCTACAACAATTCAGTCTCACGCACAGTAATTTCTTCAGAGACAGTTGAGGACGCATTAGGCTTTATCCCGTCAACGTCAAATTACTCGAAACTCTCAATCACCGACATTGACGGCAATGCTTACACTGAGGGTACCGATTACAATCTCAACCAGTTAACGGGCGAAGTAACATTCATTTCCACAGCAGTAGCCCCTAAATATCCAACAGGTGCTTACACTCTGACATACGTTGCAGCCGGCGGAGAAGCCCTCACCACTGACGGCGTTAAGCGTTCGGCAACAGACTCAACCACAGTAGCTGCCTCAGACCTTGACGGCGGTACAACAACGATAACTTACGGCAACAAGACATACTATGAGGGTATCGACTTCAACATAGGCGAAGACTCAGACAGCAATGCTACGGTCGAATGGATACCCGACAGCCGCGACGGCTATGAATGGTATTACCCGACATCGGGCGCAGCATACACGATTAATCACACTGACGATGACGGCAACACTACGACTTACAGCGCGACAAGAACAGCAAGCACTACCCTCAGCATGTCCGATTACGGAATGACCACTGCAACAGGTTCGATAAGCGTTCAGTACGGTGATGACGAGAATTATTACAAACTGGATAGCGATGGAGATATGGGCGATGGGAGAACAGTAATCAAAGCTACGCACGGTATCGACATTACCCCCACAACAGGAAGTTCATTCACCTTCAACTGGGCTGCACCGACTCTGACATCAAGGTCAAATCTTCCCTCATACGGCACTGAACTCACTGTGCAGTACGAGTATGATGCCAACACTTTTGATTTGGCTGATGACTGTGACGGCGAACTGCTTTACGCATTGGGGTTCACGAAATCTGACGGCAGTTATGACGATTACACTGCAGCACAGAATGCCATACTCAGGGTTGACGATCAGACAGTTGAAAGAGACTCCAATGACATCGGTGCTGACTATGAGAACGAACTCATTAAGGGCGTAACTATGCACCTCAAAGGTACTGGCACAGTATCGCTGGACATTTCGCATGACGCTGAAAAAGCTGTCGAAGCGATTCAGACTTTTGTCGACAACTATAACGACCTCATGACCTGGATGAATACCAGAATGACTGAAAAACAGGTTGACGAAGACACTGCAGCTACTATTGACAGCGATGACTTCAGAATGAGATGGGGACTCCTTCACGGCAACTCACTGCTCAGACAGACGAAGACTCAGATGAGGAATATTACCTCACAGAATTTCACGTTCTCGTTCACACAGAGAAAAAGCAGCGAAGAAGTTTACGGTACTATGGCGTTCAACGGTCTGAAAACTTCATCAACGTTAAGACTCAGAATAGGGACTAAGTATGTTGACGTTACGATAGATCCTACAGATACGCTTGAGACTATCGTTGCGAAGATTAACGATGACACTAAGAACGGTCCTATGCACAACATTTATTACGACGATAACGGCAACAAACTGGCTACTCCTTTGCTGAGGGCAAGCGTTGAGAATGACATGCTCGTGATAAATTCGACATCAAGCGATGAGATTACAATGTCAGGTTCTGCTGCTATGAACGCACTCAAGATGAATTACACCTATAAAGGACTGTACCAGATAGGTATTGAGTCAACATCGGACGATTACGGCAAGAGCGGTGAACTCGTATTTGATTCGAGCGAGTTCATGGAGGCGCTTGAGGATAATCCCGATGAGGTTCAGGCATTGATGCTGAAATTTGTTGACCAGTTCGGCACTTGGACGAGGAGTATGCTCAACAGTTCGGCGAGCGGTGAAACTTCGGGTACATTAACGCGCGAGATTGAGAACATTCAGAGTCAGATAGACAACATCAACGAGTACTTAGAGAAGTATCAGGAAAGGCTCGACAGAATGGAAGAGAACCTCAGAACCAGATACGCTAACACTGAGACGAGTCTGGCGAAACTTAATCAGCAGGCTTCGGCAATGGCATCAATTCTCCAGCAGCTCAGCGGAACAAATAACAATAACAACTCATCAAGCTAAAACATAAAAATTTCTGACACTCCCTTAAATTTCAGGGGAGTGTTTTTTTTTTGCGCTGCTGTTAAAATTATGCGGAAATTTCAATCTTTTCACAGGAGGCTTTAATTTTTATGTTAGCTCTGATTAAATTGAGTCCCGTCCTTGTTTTAGGTATATTGATGAGGTTAGGACTTGATATACTTCTTGCTGCTCCTCTGGCTATGGTCTACGCAATCCTCATAGGAATGATTTTCGCTCACGTCCGTTTCAATGACCTCATGGACGCTGCTATCGAAAACCTCAAACACATTCTCGTGGTCTTCCTGATTCTTCAAATGGCTTACGCCGTTGCAACTTGTTTCATGGAAACAGGAGTCGCCGCTGAAATCATAACCATTGCCCTTTCACTGGGACTCACTGCCAAACTCGTTGCTGCCGTTGCACTGATAGTTACTGCAATACTCTCTATAGCTACAGGCACCTCATGGGGAACGTTCGCGGCATGTGCACCTATTTTCCTTTGGCTCAATCATATCGTAGGAGGAAGCATAGTTCTTACTATTTCGGCAATCGCAGGAGGCTCGTGCTTCGGTGATAACATCGGCCTCATCTCTGATACTACTGTCGTAAGCTCAAGCCTTCAGGGTGTAGTCATAACCGACAGGGTAAGGCATCAGGGTGTATGGTCATTCCTCTGCTTAATCTGCGGAGTAGCTGCGTTCTATTTCGCTGCGGTCAACATGGGATTACCCGACACAGTAGGAAATGCAAATGAGGCAATAGCTCAGATACCTTCATCAGTTTGGGACGCTCTTCAGGAAAAAAGACCCGCAGCCGTTACACTGCTCAAACAGGTTCAGGCAGGCGGCCTCTCATGGTACATGGTCATTCCGTTAATAGCTGTACTCGTCCTCGCAGGTATGGGCGTTAATACTCTTATATGTCTGGGTTCGGGTATATTAGGCTCGTTAATATGCGGTTACTTCGCTGGAACTGTTACGGACATAATGAAATTCCTTGAGATGGTGCAGTCAAGTTTTGCTGACGCCGGCAGCTGGGTCATAGTCATGATGTTATGGATAGGCGCATTCGGAGGAGTCATGAGACGTATGGACGCTTTCGACGCAATAGCAGCCCTCGTTATGAAATGCGTTCACAATGTAAAACAGTTAATGTTTGCTAACGGACTGTTATGCCTCGTGGGTAATGCCGCACTTGCTGACGAAATGGCTCAGATAGTTACCATGAGTCCTATCATCAAAGACTTAACCGAGCGCAACGTTAAGGGCGATCCCAAAGCAATGTACAAACTTGCTCTGAGGAATGCAACATTTGCCGATGCTATGGGAGTATTCGGTTCACAGTTAATCCCTTGGCATGTGTATTTAGCGTTCTTCATCGGTATTGCTTACGCAGTCTACCCTGTTTCCGAAAGCACTGTCAGCGTTACTGATATAATCCTTCACAATTACCTCGCATGGATTGCAGTGCTCTCAATGTTGATATTAACGGTTACCGGGCTTGACAGGTTCATACCGCTGTTCAGGCTTCCTTCAGAACCCGAAGTTCAGTTAATTAAGGAATAACGCTGATATAATTAAGAGCAGGGCTTTAATTTTGGGGCTCTGCTTTTATTTTTTGTGAACTGAAAAATTAATGAGGCATACTGAAACAAAATGGTCAAAGTAAAAATCTGCGGCATATGCCATGAATCCGAAATAGGAATAATGAATGAATTAGTACCTGATTTTGTCGGCTTTGTTTTCGTTAAGAAGAGCCGTCATTTTATTGCCCCCGAACACGCGGGCTATTTACGTTCAAAGTTAAGGCCCGGTATAAAATCGGTCGGCGTTTTCAACAACGAGTCGCTTCAAAACGTAGCACTCTGTGTTGAAACTGCAGGGCTTAATATGGTACAGCTTCACGGCGATGAAACAGGCGAATACGTTGCAGCCCTGCGCGAATACATACGCTGTCCCATAATGAAAGTCTACAAGGTAGCAAAACCTATTGACGCTGAAAAAGCTCTGTATTCGACAGCCGATTACGTTATGTTGGACGGGGGCAACGCAGGAGACGGAAAGACTTTCGACTGGTCAATGCTCGGACGTATGAGACGCAAATTCTTTCTTTCCGGCGGTCTTACCCCCGAAAACATGCAGGAAGCCCTTAACCTTGACCCTCAGCCCTACGCACTCAGCGCAAGCTCAGGAGTTGAGGCTCACAGAACTAAGGATTACAGGAAAGTAATGAAGTTCATTCTGGGCGTAAAGAGTTTCAAGAAATCAAGCTCGCATTAGCAGGTTAACGGTAAAAAAAAAATGATTCAGCTTTTCACAGCGGGAATACTCTGGGGAACTATCGGAATTTTCGTTAAGACACTTTCATCAATGGGTGCTGACGGTTCAACAATAAGTTTTCTGAGAATGTTCTCGGCTTTGGCGGTAACGTCAGTGCTTGCGTTTTGCAAACACGGAAGAAAAATAATACTGCATGACAAATATACAATCGCTGTATGTCTGCTTCTCGGCCTCGTCTCAAACGGAATATTCAACATTCTCTACTCGTACTCAATCAGCACTAACGGTATGGGAGTTGCCAGCGTCCTCATGTACACAGCTCCTGTATTCACGGCTATAGCATCGGCGTTAATGTTCGGTGAGAAATTTTCGGCGGTTAAGATCTCAGCGCTTGCCATGAATATTTTGGGGTGCGTTCTGACCGTAACGGGAGGTAATTTCAGCGGAAGTGCCGTAAATTTTTGGGGGCTTCTCGCTGGATTGGGTACGGGTTTCTGCTACGGAATGGCCGCAGTTATAGGCAGGCTCGCAGGTGAAAAGACTGACGCATTGATTACGAGCGTGTACAGTTATTTGGCGGCATCGGTGTTCCTGATTGTGTTCATGAAGCCTGATATATCGTCCGCGTTGAACAGCCCAGGGATTTTGGGAGTAGGATTCCTTTACGGACTGATACCGACATCACTTGCCTATTTGGTGTACTATAATGCCCTGAAGATGATTGACGATACCAGCAAAGTACCCGTTATCGCCTCAATAGAACCCGTTGCAGCTGTGATGATAGGGATGACGTTTTACGGCGAGAAAATAGGAATTGTAAACTTAATCGGAATTGCTGTAGTTCTTATCTCGATTATCATAATGGCAAAATCAAAATCAAAATAAACTACACACAAAAGATTCCTGTTGACTCATAACTGACACTGACAATAAACCTCCTTAAGGTGATAATATTTTGAGGAAAGTCTACGGAACATCTAAGGAGGTTTTTTTGATGTCAAATTTATTCGGACTCTCACAGCTTGATTATTTCCGTTCCTCACTCGATGAGCATTCGCGCACCCTACTGGCCTCAGCAGTCGAACGCATTACCTCAGCAAAAAGGAACGGTTCGCGCGTAATGGTCGTTACCGGTTCAGGCCCTAACATTCACGAGGGTGTTACAACGTTAATCGCTGAACTTATCCGTGTGGGACTCGTTGATGCCGTTTCAACAAGCTCGGCAGTCATAGCTCACGAAATGGCAGGTTCACTCGACAGGGTTTACCGTGTTGACGCTGAAGCTCTCGGTATGGACATGGCCAAGATGCCGCGCGGTGATGTCTTTGAGTTCACCTGCATGACAGACTCTGAAATCGACTCACTCAAACGCGAAATGCCCCTCGATGATGAACTGCTTAAACGCGGCAGCTCACTCCCTCACGTCAACGAAATCATCAAAGCCGCAGGCAATATGGCTTACCCTATGGGACTCAGAACTGAAAGACTCGCTCATGAAGTTTTATCGCTCGCCAGAATGTACGGGCTTCCTTTTGAGACGGTTGCCGGCTGGGGCTGCGATGAACACACTATGTTAGGTGCTGCTGCACGCCGTAACATTCCTGTTCTGGTTACGATACCGCAGTTAGTAGGCGGAGGCGCTGTAGGAATGTCAATAGGCGATTCGATTCCTGTCTCGGAAAGATCAATGAGAATCTCAAGAATGTTAGCGTCATGTGATGTTATTATCGAGTCGGCAGTAGCTTTGACTCAGGAGATTCACGACGGGCCTTTCGAGTGCTATACGGGTCATGGAATTTGGGCATGGTGGTCGGGTCAGAACACTTACTCGCTCAAAAACAAGACACTGATTCGCATAGACCTTGATGAAAATCTCCGTAAGGCCGTCGAACTCAATAAGACTGTTCAGGAAGCTATTGACAAAGGACTCCCGAAAACTAAGGCAGCTAAGATACCTTTCCGTATGGAAATGTCAGCGTTTGCGCGCCACGAGGGCAGTATACCGATTGTAGGCGACATCGGAAAAGTATGGCCGTTAATCGCTCATGATGTTGCCGAAAATTTTGAGATTGACTTGGATTTTCTGTCATCATCTCAGGATACTCCCGAAGGTTCTGCGATGAGGGATTGGATTGTGGATAACGTTAAGCCTCTTGACGTTGAAAAAATGCGCGAACGTTCAAAAACTTTCGCTAAATAAAATTTTATCACGTTGCATATGTACGGCCGAATAGGTTAGAATCTTCCAGCAATAAAATTTCCTGGTTAATAAAATTTTCGGGGGTATTAGTTTTGAAGAAATATATCATTCTGGCCGTACTTGTGTTATGCGTTTCACTGTTATTTCACTCGGATAATAGTGAGGAAAAACCTAAATCCGACAGACCTGTTCTGCGCATAGGTTCCGAGTGTAATTACGTTCCCAACAGCTGGGAGGAAGACAAACCGTCCCCTTTCAATCATCCTGTTTCAAACAACAAAGGATTTTACGTTGACGGTTACGACATTCAGATAGCGAAACTTGTTGCCGGTAAACTCGGTTATGATCTTGAAGTGAGAAAAATTGCGTGGAATGATTTGCTTCCGTCGCTCGATAAAGGTGAGATTGACGCAATATTTTCATCAATGCTCGACACTGAGGAACGTAAAAAACTTGCGACGTTCTCAGAGCCTTACGAGATAAATAAGACCGAATATGCCATAATCGTTGACAGTGTAGGGCCTTACATCACAGCAAAAACGTTAAAGGATTTCAGCGGAGCGAGAATAATCGGTGAACG
>JAFTBA010000335.1 GCA_017458545.1 Synergistaceae bacterium
ACCTCGCTGAAAAATCAGGCATTAATTATTTCGATCTCTATTCGTCAGACCCTGCATTACGTTCGGCTATAGGCAATGCGTTAAAAGAACGGCGCGAAAAATTCATCATTCAGTCTCATATCTGCTCAGTCTGGAAAAATGAACAGTATGAACGTTCAAGAAACTTGGCCGAAGTTAAAGCAGCATTTGAAGAATCGTTAAGGCTGTTACAGGTCAGCTATATTGATGTCGGAATGATACATTACTGCGACGCTTTAAGCGACTGGGACGAAATCATCGCTAACGGTATACTCGATTACGCGCGCGAACTCAAAGCCTCAGGCTTAATCCGTCACATCGGTTTAAGCTCGCATAATCCTCAAGTCGCTCTCAAAGCCGTTGAGTCATCGTCAATCGAAGTCTTAATGTTCAGCGTTAATCCCTGCTACGATTTACAGCCTGCAAGTGAGGACGTTGAAGATTTATGGGCCGATGAGAATTACGCCTCTCACCTCGTCAACATGAATCCCGAACGCGAAAAATTATACGAGACCTGTCAGCGAATGGGAGTCGGCATAACCGTAATGAAATGTTTTGGCGGAGGAGACTTATTGAGTGCTGAAATGTCCCCTGCAGGTGCTGCGCTAACCGTTAATCAGTGCATCGCTTATGCGTTGAGCCGTCCTGCTGTTGCCTGCGTGCTGGCAGGAGCTCACAGTGTCGCACAGTTAAAGGAGTCGATAGCTTACGAGTCGGCAGACGAAAACGAAAGGGATTATGCCGCTGCGCTCTCGTCATTCCCTAAAATAAGCTGGAAAGGTCATTGCATGTACTGTTCGCACTGTCAGCCCTGCCCCGTTAAGATTGATATTGCTTCGGTAACGAAATTCCTAAACCTCGCTAAGGCAGGGGACAGCTCCAATATTCCCGAGACCGTCAGGGAACATTACAAGGTGCTTGAACATCACGCAGGTGAGTGCATTCAGTGCGGTGCGTGCGAAAAAAGATGTCCGTTCGAGGTGAGTATCAGGGAAAATATGAGAGAGGCTCAAAAAGTTTTCGGAATGTAGAAACGAAATGCCCCCGGCTTAACGGCTGAGGGCTATTATTTTCTTATTCGTTATATTTTTTCCTTAATGCCTCAATGAGAGTTTTTACTTGTTCATCGCTAAGATACGGTGCTAGTCATAAGGCTTACGCTCCTTATCATTCAAGGCCGCAAAAACAGTTACTTTCACATCATAACCTATTTCTTCATCAATGACATGTCCCCAGATTATCTCAACATCGGGATCAGCTTTCTTTTCGATGACTTTCACAGCCTCCGACATTTCGCCGAGCATAATTTCTGTACCTGTAGTTATATTGATCAGAATACGATTTGCTTTACAGATGTCCGGTAATGTTTCAAGTGCTTTCCCTGCGGCATCAGCAGATCTTTTATCGCCTCCTGCTATGCCTGTACCGAAATACACTGTCCCTGTATCCCTGAAAATATCCTGTACGTCCTCAATGTCGAGATTCACAAACCCTGCTTTTGTTAGCAGGTCAGAGATTCCTTCGGCGGTTTCTTCGGGATTCGCGTTAGTCCCTGTCGATGTGAGTATCACCGCGTCAGCATACTCCCTGAATTTCCGCATATCCTTATTTCCATCGGCTATGGACTGAACCGGAATACCTGCCGTAACGATTCCCTTTTCCCTTGCCTGACGCGCAAATTTAACAGCCTCACTAAGGGTCAACTCAGTAATACCGACTATCAGAAGAAGCTCGCTGTCCTCCCAATCATCACTCAGGGAAAATTTTCTCACAATACTGTCTCCGTCGCTCTTAAAGTGTTGAAGCGTGAGTTTATACATCGGAAAAAAAACTCCTTTACTCTCTTAACTTTTTCTGCTCTGCTCAAATATTTTCTATACGTGTCGCACCGTTTATCCGGTTTATGTGATTATCAATATAACAAATATAATAACATAACTAACTTAATTCATCTCTCGCTTATGGAAGTGGGAGTCTTCTCGAGGATTATGAGAAACGAAACGCCCCAAGTTTAATGGCTGAGGGCGTTTTCTTTTTCTTTCTTTGTTACTATTGCTCCTGCTTATCCTGTTTCATCGGTCTGTTCTTAGGTTTCTTCCGTTTCGCAAAACTGCCTCCCTGAGGTTTCCCCTGCGGTTTCACTTTAGCCTTCTGCAAATCCTTCCTGTCAGCTTTCGTTCCCTTATGCTTAAACGCCTTCGCATTAACTTTAACTCCTCCTCTGGCCTTCATGCGTTCGGCTCGCGCTTTAATCGCTGCTATTCTCTCGGCAGCTTTGCGCTTTTTCTCGGCAAGCTCTTTATCC
>JAFTBA010000336.1 GCA_017458545.1 Synergistaceae bacterium
AATCTGTTAAGAATACAAGCCATAAGCCTCTAAAACCGCTATAATATTCAGGCTGACACGCAATAATTAATTGAAGGGAACGTGTAAAAATTTAATGGCAAGAATATTCGATAAGACATGGCAGAGGACTAAACTTTGCGGAACATTCACGGAGGAAGACGCAGGACATGAAGTGCGCGCTAACGGCTGGGTACGTGCAAGGCGCGATTTAGGCGGAATAATCTTCATTGAGGTATGGGACTGGACAGGGCCTATTCAGGTGGTATTCAACCCCGAAGCAGGTGAGATTCATGACATGGCCGGGCGTTTACGCAACGAGTACTGTGTAGCGGTAAAAGGCAAAATGAGAATCCGTCCCGAAGGTACTGAGAACCCCGAACTCAAAACAGGTAACATCGAAATAGTAGCCAGTGATTTTCTTGTTATGTCGAAAGCTAAACCGTTACCGTTTGAAGTCGGCGATGAAACAGAAAACGTTGACGAAAATATCAGGCTCAAATACCGTTATTTGGACATGCGCCGCGAAAAAATGCAGTTCAACATGAGAACACGCGCTAAAATTAACTCGTTCACACGCCGTTATCTTGAGGAACGTAATTTTGTTGAACTTGAAACTCCTATGCTCACTAAAGCTACTCCCGAAGGCGCACGCGATTATCTTGTTCCTTCAAGAGTTAATCAGGGATGTTTCTATGCACTCCCGCAGAGTCCTCAGCTGTTCAAACAGATACTGATGATTTCGGGTTTCGACAGGTATTACCAGATAGCAAGGTGTTTCAGGGATGAGGATTTACGCGCTGACCGCCAGCCCGAATTTACTCAGATTGATATTGAGATGAGCTACATCGTTGAGGACGACATAATGACGCTCATTGAGGGCTACATGAAAGGACTGTTCAAAGAAATAAGGGGTGTTGATATTCCCACGCCGTTCATGAGAATGTCGTACTGGGACGCTATGGATAAGTACGGAAGCGATAAGCCAGATTTGCGCGTTAAACTTGAACTCTGCGACTTAGCGGACGCATTCAGGAACTCAGGGTTTGAACCGTTCAGGAAGATTCTTGAGAACGGCGGTGTCGTGAGAGGATTGAGATTACCGGGCGGAGCGTCAATGTCGCGCAAAGAGATTATGGACTTGGAGGCCAGAGCAATTAAGCTGGGTACTTCAGGACTTGCTAACTTCCTGTACAAGGACGGCGGATTGAAAGGGCCGTTAATCAAGTTCCTTAAACCTGAAGAGGTTGACAAGGTACGCGAACTCGGAGCAATGCAGCCTGATGATGCGCTGTTCATAGTGGCACATGATTCGAGGGCTAAGGCCTGCGAGATTCTCGGAACGTTAAGGCTTGAACTCGGTAAGAAACGCGAAGACCTTTTCGACAATCAGCCCGATAACTGGAAATTCTTATGGGTAACGAAATTCCCGTTGTTTGAGTGGAGTGCTGAGGAAAAACGCTGGGAAGCTATGCACCATCCGTTTACGTCGCCTGCGCTGGATAATGACACTGCATTTGACGAAGACCCCGAACATGCTTTAGCGCGCGCGTATGACTGCGTGTTAAACGGCAATGAGGTTGGCGGAGGGTCAATAAGGATTCACGATCCTGAGGTACAGGCAAGGCTGTTCAAGTGCTTGGGGATTACTCCTGAGGAGGCCAAGAGGAGGTTCGGGTTCTTCCTTGACGCGCTGTCGTACGGAACGCCGCCTCACGGAGGTTTGGCACTTGGAGTAGACAGACTCGTTATGCTGCTCTGCGGCGGGAACTCAATACGTGATGTTATGGCGTTCCCGAAAACACAGAAAGCTCAGTGCTTAATGTCGGGTGCACCTGATGTTGTTGAACAGGAAAGACTCGATGAGCTTGCTATAAGCGTTGTGAAGGACGAGTAAGAAATTTTTGGGACCCCCTTGCTGTGAAAGGCAGGGGGATTTTTATTGTAGTAAATTAATTGTGGTACTTCGCTGTATGTAAATGCTTTCCTGCGTGTCCTATATGAACAATATTTGTTGCAGCATCATGGAAAAAATATATTCTCTGATTTGCACTTTTGATTTTTGAATGCGCAGAAAACAGTCGTGCTTCTCCGTCACAGCAGGTAAATGTATGTTCATCACGATATTCTTCAAGAGTTCTTTTTGTTTCATTTGAAAAGTCTATACCTTCGGGCTTAAAACGTATACCCTTTTTCCATTGCCGGGCCGTTTCGTTTAGAACTGCAAAATGTCTTATGAACTCACGGAAAAATTCTTCATTTCCATTCAGTGAGGCTATATTTTCCTGTGCATGTCTCGACAGATAAAGTGAAGGGAAAAGCCTGGCAAACTGTTCAATAAGATCAATGCCGTTTTTAATGCAATTCCACACAGCATTTTGCAGAAAATCACGGCACTGTATAAACATCTCAATGCTTGATATTGTTTCAGCATTTACTGTTTTAATGCTGAGGCTCTTGTCAGCATTTAAGATAGTATGCTCAAGATTAATTCTGCCTTCAGGAAAACAGGAAAGTGATAACGCAGGAATATTATTCATAAAAGCCAGAGCAAGCCCGAAAACTTCCTTGCTTTTATAGCTGAACTCTGAGAGTATTCCCTTCTGCTTACTGTTAAGAATATCATTTACATACGGAGACTTTGTAGCATAAGTCAGGAACAGTTTAGCTCTTGGGTCTTTTATGTTTTTGAGTATACATTCATGAATCGTGAAGCCCGGACACAATTCAAGTGAGCTGAAATTTTCTGTTGTACGCAGAATAGGGGAGAAGCCTATATTGACCATTTCTCCGGAAATATCTGCTAACTGCATTAAGCCTTTTTCAGAATCTTCACGGGAAGAATAACTCCCGTCTGCTGATAATTCATTAAATATCTGATCCATATTCATAGGCTAAAGAAGTTCAAGGAGACTTTTTTCCCATTCATCAAAGAAACCTTCAGGCCATATATTTATACGTCCGTTGCTGTCTATCTCAGGAGTTTCAGAGAAGGAACATAATTTTTCAGGGTCATGACGGAAAAAGTGAACAGCTGTATTGCTTGCCTTAATATATCCTTTCTTGACCGCTATACGTATTCCATTCAGTATATGGTCGCTGTGAGTCTCAATGATTATTTGTACTCCGCTCTGTGCTGCACGGGCTAAAAAAGAACCCAGAAGAGCCTGACCTTTAGGATGAAGATGTGCTTCAGGGTTTTCAATTATAATGAGACCTCCCTTTTCAGCAACAAGACATGACACGAAAACCGGAAGTACGTATGTAAGACCGAATCCCACATTTGAAGCTCTGTAATTATTGCTCCATATCCTATCCCTCAAAAATGAGAATGTCAGGCCTACGCTGTCAGTATCGCGGCTGGTATCAATATGAAGCCTGACGGGCTGCCCAAGTGCTGAAAGCCATGCTTCAGTCTGTGAAAGAATGCTGTTATCCGAAAAATCATTGCGGCATAAAGGAGATGAACATTTTTTGCTGCCGTACTCATTGAGAAGGGCTTCGCAGTATTCACCGCTGTTGCCGATCGGGTTTAACGGATTTTCCGATAACATAGAGAATAATTTGCGCGGTCCTGTGCGTTCAGCCGTCATGTAATAGAAATTATCACTCCATAAAATTCCTTTTCTTTGTTCGTTCTTAGTCCGTTCTATACGCTCAAGCACTCTGCCGTCCTTTTCATATGCAAACTCGAAAATCCATGAGCGTTTTTCATTTTCTTTTACGGCGAGTACTATATTGCTGTCATCGGGCGCGAACTCGTAAAGTAAATCCTGTCCATAACCCAGCGAAAACAGTGAACCGTTCAGAAGCAGTTTGCGTATCGGCGGCTTACCTGATTGACGCAGGAGGAGAATAGCTTGAATCAGAGAGCTTTTCCCCATTCCGTTAATGCCCGTAAGCACTGTCAGGGGACGTAAATTGAAAGCAATATCCTGAAAGCATTTGAAGTTTCTGAGTTTTATTTCAGTCAGCATTGATAATCTCCTCAAGCATTGTTTTAACCGCAGAAAAACGATAACGTACTTTCTTAATTGAGCCTGTTCCCTGAGAGATTGAAGAGTCAAAGTCTTTATCTCCTTCAATCAGTTCTCTCATTCTTTCAACAACATCATTACGTTTTTTGATGAGCAGTTCCTGATGCTCATGTTTCAGATTCCCTATATTGACTGATACAGCCTCAAAGAGTGCTTTATTTACTGAATAACGTTTGCCGTGTACATTAAATTTCCGGAATGCTTTATTACCGAAAATTTTTCTTGATACTTCCATTGCTCTCCTGAACCGTGCGCCGTATTCATAAATTTTATTCTTAGGGAGAGTATTGCCTTCTTTCATTATGTTATTAAGGAAGAGGTCAAAATCATACCCATCGTATTTTTCAGGCGGAGACATTGTGAATGCCATAAAGCGCAGTACACATTCCTGATCATCCATACGGCGAGGCGAAACACCGTTATCCGTTGCTTTGATAAACTCTTTGCTTTCTGCAAGCTCTTCAATAAATGATACAAATTCTCCCTGATTTAAGGCATGACGTATTTCCTGTGAACTTAACGGTTCTCCCCCCGTATTGATTCTGCGGAAAATTATATACTTCACGTCATCAGGAGTCCCTGCCTTTATTTGATGAATGACTATATCAGTTTCTTCGATTCGCCTCTGGAAACTGCGGGGGAGTTCAGAAAACTTTTTGCCCTGACATTCCATTAAAAACTCAAGGCTGCTAAGAGAAAGGCTTTGTTCAATGACAAAACGATTTATAGCGGTAAGACGCTGGAGTCCGTCAATTACGAGCCATTTATCATCATTTGTAGCATCAACATAGAAAGCAGGAAGAGGAATTTTAATAAGCATGGACTCGATTAATCTGCTCTGCCTGTCCTCACCCCAAACGTCAGAACGTCTCTGAAATTTCGGAGAAAGCTCAATCTCATTATTCTTAATCCGCTTTATTAGAGCATCCATCTGTGCATTTTTGGTTTCTACGCGGACTTTAAGCGGATCAAAAGGCTGTGATATTTTCCCATCGTCATTACTGACATCATCACCGTCAAGGCGTATGTCTTTTTCATCTGAAAATACTTCAAATTTCTCCGTCCTCATAATTACACCTCTATGGTTATTATATATTTGAACACAATAAAGCGGTCAGTTTTCCCAGTGAAATTTTGTTTGCTGACCGCTTTTTTTCTACTCTGATTACTCCAGGAAAAACACCTGCGTTAATTTCGGCTGCGCTCCCGTAACAGGGTCCATCTCCATCGTCATAACGTCCTTCATGTACTCGTTCCAGCGGTCAACAACTTCACTCTCAGCCTGAGTCTTCGCTGCAAATTCTACTCCCTTCTCGCACTCGTAATAACCGAAAAGTTCATTGCCTGTGTTCCAGATAGTATAGTTCCGAATCCCTGCGGCCTTCAATAATTCCTTCATCTCCGGCCAAATGTTGTCATGCCGTCTCTTGTACTCCTCAAGCATTCCTTCTTTAACCGTTGCTTTCCACGCGTAACGCTCAATCATAATAATTACCTTCCGCCTTTCAAATTTTTATCGTAACGTCTCTTTGTTGTGTCCCACGTTCCCCAAATCATTACCCAGAACGCCAGCATCATCAGCACTCCCAAGAACACCGACACTGCCCAGCTCATAGCTGCCGATTCTTTTTTCGCCCTGTGAGCCTGCGGTGAGTTCCACGCAGAATAGAATATCATTATCAGGCACCCTATGAACGACATGAAACACGCTGCCCATGATGCTCCCGTCAGAAATTTCACGGCAACAGCCGATACTGCCCCTGTTCCGAGCATAACACTGAAATTCTCATCGCCCTTAATCCACGCATATGCACCCGTCAATCCGAACATCATCATCGTTGGAACGGCAACCTGCAAAATCGTCTGCCGCGAATATCCCAACATTGCAGGTGAAAACGTTACCCCAGCCAAAAACGAGTAGACCACCGCGAGAATTAATGCTGACGTGAAACTGATACCCCAGATTTTTTTACGGACGAAAAACGCAGATATTGCCCCTGCCGTTACGAGTACCAGCCATACAATTAAACCGCTCCCTCCGAAAATTTCTCCGAGAAACTCAATCCCCCGTTCCGCCGTTACGTAAGCAAACAGCAGAATCATCAGCATCATTACGATTACATAAGCGCAGAACTTCACGAACAGTTTAGATTTTGTTTGTGTCATGG
>JAFTBA010000054.1 GCA_017458545.1 Synergistaceae bacterium
ATCATGTTGAGTGCCTCTTTGATTACTACGGGGAAGCTCCCCATATTAGTAGCGATTCTGAGTTCACTCAGCTTGAACTGTGCCTCTAATGCCTCGTCATACTTTCCTGCCTTGAAATTCTCGTAAATATCAACGGCAATTTTAGGCGCAATATTTCCGCACGAAGTTATCGCCCCTGCAGCACCGTACCACAATGCCGCATAAATCAGCGTGTCCCTTCCCATTAACACACAGAACTCAGGGTTATCCCTTGTCAGCCTGATGTATTCCTCACTGTTCGTCATGTCGCCCGTTGAATCTTTAACGGCAATTATGTTCTTGACCTTAGCGAGTTTTTGAATCGTTACGGGGTCAACTCCTACATTAGTCTTAGGCTTATTGTTGTAAATAACTATAGGAAGACTCGTTGCGTCTGCAATCTTGCGGTAATAAATTTCGAGTTCGTTCTGAGTCTGGCTGACAAACATAGGCGTTAATACACTGAGCGCATCAACTTTGCATTCCTCAGCAATCTTAGCCAGTTCGATTGCGCCTTTGGGAGTGATATGGTTTGCACCCGCGTAAATATCCATCTTTCCGCGCGCATATTCGCAGGTTACTTCGAGGACGTGCCTGTAGAACCCGTTATCAAATGCGTAGAACTCACCCGATGTTCCGAACGGGAACACTCCGTGAATGCCGTTGTCGATGAAGTACTGCAATAATTTTTTGTACTCGTCCTCCATGAATTTCCCGTTGTCGTCAAACGGCGTTACAACAGGTATAACTATGCCCTTAGGTTTGAACATTGTGTTGTGTGTCTCCTCTCTTCGCTCAAAAAATTTTGTTTGCGGTAAAAATATTATACACTGAAATTTCAAGCCCGTTTGTGAAAAACTTGCGGTTATTATAGAATTACAAACATAAAATTTTCCATATACAGGGAGGATATTAATCATGTTCAGGAAGACAGCACTGCTTATGTTATTGGTCATGTGCCTCACACCCTGCGCATTCGCAGATGAAACAACCGTTGAGGTCTCTCAGCTCTCTCAGGACTCTCAGCCCGATGAACTGACGCTCAGGGAAAATGCCGTTACACAAAAAGCCGCTGAACTCGAAGCACTCGCGGAACAGTTAGCATCACGCGAATCAAAACTCGTTCAGCAGGAAAAAGACTTCGCCGCAAAAGCAAGAGCCTTAGCCGCCGAAGACCGCAAAATTTCAGGCACCAGCGCAATACTTTTAGGCCGTGAGACTCAGATGAGCAAACGTGAGCTTGACCTCAAAGCACGCGAGGCAGAACTTGCGAGGCGTGAGATGGCATTCGCTCAGGAGAGTCAGAAGTTCACCGAAGCATCGTCAGCACTTTCGGGACGAGAGGCTGATTTGGCTAAACGCGAGTCTGAACTCGCAGGACGTGAGGCTGAACTCAACGCTAAGATTTCAGCGAAGGAAGCTGCAGACAGTCTCACTGCACGCGAAGCAGACCTCGTTAAACGCGAAGCAGCCCTCACCGAACGCGAAGCTACAGGCAACAGACTCAATGCTCTCGAAGCCGAACTCACTGAGAGGGACAAGGCACTCAAAGAACGTGAGGAGGCAGTAGCATTACGCGAGTCATCAGTCAGTGAAACAGAGAAGAAACTTGCTGAAGCCTCCGAACAGGTCAATGCCCACGAGGCTGAATTGGCCAAGAAAGAATCAGATCTCAACGCTAAAGAAGCTGACATCGCAGGACGTAATCAGAAGCTCACTGAAGCAACAGCGTCATTAGCAGAGAGAGACTCGGCCATAATGAGCAGGGAAGCAGAGTCTGCAAGAAAATCGGCAGAACTTCAGGAGCTTGAGACTCTCATTAAGGAACTTCCTGCATTTGACCCGAATAACTCAACTGAAGCGGCAATGATTCTCACTTACAAGATTCCTGCTCAGAAACGCCGTGAGTTAATCGCCATGCAGAGAGAGGCTTACACGCGTTACAGTTCAAACAGAGTCACTCAGGCATTAGAGAGTTACACTGCTGCTTTTGAGGCTGAACCCACAGCGAATTATCTTGCTGCTTACTGGGCAGGGCTTTCAGCAGAAAGACTCAGGAACAGACGTGATGATGCTCTTATGTGGGCTGACAGGGCTCTCGAAATCAACCCCGATTACAGACCTGCTCAGGAGTTAAAACGAAGGCTTGAGGCTCCTGCAAGAGGTAACCAGAGAAGACGCACACGCTAACACAACGGAAAATTTCACGCCCCTCTGTGTGTTAAGCGGAGGGGTTTTTTTAGGGGAATAGGGTATAGGGTGTAGGGGATAGGGGAATAGCTAACCCCTCTTCCCTAATCCCTAACCCCTAGAATTTTAGGAGGTATTCTAACGTTTGGAAGACTTATATGAGATTCTTGAAGTCCCAAGAGACGCATCACAGGCTGACATCAAAAAGGCTTACAGAAAATTAGTGCATCAGTATCACCCCGATTCACACCCGGGCGATAAGGCAGCTGAAGAAAAGTTCAAAAAAATTAACGCAGCTTATTCCGTCCTTAACGACCCGGAAAAGCGTGCACGTTATGATCAGTTCGGAACTACAGGGCCTAACTCTAACCCTTTCGGCGGTATGGGCGGTATGGATTTAGGGGATTTGTTCGGGGACTTGTTCTCTCAGGCATTCGGCGGAGGGTTCGGAGGAGGTTTCGGAAGTTCGCGCAGACAGTCAGCTAATTCACCGCGTCAGGGCGATGACATTGAACAGGTCGTAAGCGTAACTCTCCTCGAAGCTGCAAAGGGAGTCACAAGAGACATTGACGTTATGAAGTGGGAGACCTGTCAGCACTGTAACGGTACAGGCGCGAAACCAGGCACTAAACCCGAAACATGTCCCACGTGTCATGGTCAGGGGCAGGTACGTCAGTCCCAGCAGAGTTTTTTCGGGCAGTTCGTCAGCATTACAACATGTCCCGAATGCCGCGGCACAGGCAAAATTATCCGCGACAAATGCGATGAATGTCACGGTATCGGTCAAATCAGGAAGAAACACAAGCTCGAAGTTAAAATCCCTGCGGGTGTTGAACGAAACAGAAGACTCAGAATTTCAGGTGCAGGTGAGGCAGGAGTCAACGGAGGCCCTGCAGGTGATTTGTACCTGATTATTGACGTTGAGGTTCATCCTGATTTCGAGAGGGACGGAGCAGATTTGCATACGACTTTATTGCTGACTTATCCGCAGGCCGTTTTAGGTGCTGAGGTCAAAATCAAAACGCTTGACGGAACTGAAGAGACAATCACAGTACCTTCAGGAACGACTCACGGCCAAGTCCTAAAGCTCAAAGGCAAAGGAATGCCCCGTGTAAACTCGAAATCAATCGGAGACCTTTACGCTCATGTTTACATTGAGATTCCCAAGAAGCTCACGGATAAACAGAAGGAACTCATCAAAGCACTTGCCGATGAAATGAAAGCACCTGTTGCAGAAAATGATTCGGGATTTTTCGGGAAATTCAAGCGATGGTTTCAGGAATAGGGGCTGACCTTTGCAGCATTAAC
>JAFTBA010000337.1 GCA_017458545.1 Synergistaceae bacterium
AAATAAGGTATCATTCCTTCGGGAACTGCAAGCTGAATACTAACGGTCTTCATGATTTCATCACTCTCCAAATAAAAACTGCCTCCCTGAATTATACAGGGAAGCAGAATGTTTTAGCACTCCGTCAACTGTTCACTCCTCAAGCTCAGGCAGTATCTTCTCAAATTCACTCTCGTATGCATGAACTTTCTTCGACATCTTCTTAATCTTCGCTACCTCATTAGCAGCCTGATTAATCAGCTCAACAGTCCCTGCACCGCCTACGCACCCTCCTGGACATGCCATGCCCTCAAGCAAATAGCCGTTACGTTTCCCGGCCTTAGCCATTAGAAGCATCTTACGGCAGTCATTGAGTCCTTCAGCGCGTTCGGTCAGCACTTCGCGTTCAGGATGGAGATTCTTTATGCAGTTCACAACAGCCTCAGCAACTCCGCCCGAAACTGCAAATCCCCTCCCGTCAGCACTCGCAGTATCAGGCACAGGCATTTTCTCAAGGTAATCGAAATCAACCTCCTTAGCCTCGAACATTCCGAGCACTTCCTCGAACGTAAGCACAAAATCTACATCGCTCCTAACGCTGCGTCTGCTGGCCTCTAGTTTCTTGGCTGCACACGGACCGATGAAAGCTACTTTGCAGTCGGGGTGTTCCTTCTTTATGAGTCTTCCCGTTAAAACCATAGGCGTTAATGCCATGCTTATACATTCGGCAAACTGAGGGAACTCCTTTTTAGCCATCACAGACCACGCAGG
Source organism: Synergistaceae bacterium (assembly GCA_017458545.1). Classification (GTDB taxonomy): domain Bacteria; phylum Synergistota; class Synergistia; order Synergistales; family Aminobacteriaceae; genus JAFUXM01. The sequence goes on from JAFTBA010000337.1 coordinate 751, forward strand.
GCAGCATGATGTTCCCATGAACGGCAGCCTTTCGGGAACTTCCTTCACGAAGTCTTCAGCCTCCTGCAGTGTACACAGGTCAGCACCTACGGCTACCTCAACAACATCAGCAAAGCCTAATTCCCTGAAAGCAGCCCTCATTTTTTCGGGGGTAAGAGTCTTACCGAACTGCCCCGCAATCGCAGGGGCTATAGCCGCGTAAACTGGTGTCTCACTCCTTATAGCCTGTATGCACTGGAATATTTGAGCTTTATCGGCAATAGCTCCGAAAGGACAGTTAGCAAGACACATTCCGCATGACACACATTTTTCCTGATCTATATCGGCTCGTCCGTATTCGTCAGTGATAATCGCTTTCATTCCGCAGGCTTTAGCACATGGTCTTTCCATTCTGAGAATTACACCGTACTGACAGACACCCATACATTTACCGCACTTAATGCACTTAGTTCCGTCAATATGTGCCTGACCCTTGTCGAAATATATAGCGTCTTTCGGGCAGACCTGTGAGCACGGCCGTGCCAAACATCCCTGACACTGGTCAGTAATAACTACTTTGTTATCGGGGCAGGAATGACAAGCGAATTTGATGATGTTGATTAACGGGGGCTGATAGTATTTTTCGGGGTGAACGCACTCCTCTGCACCTGTTGAGACCGGAGCATGTTCGGAGGGTTTTCGTAACGGAAGTCCCATAGCGAGTCTGATTCTTTCGCGGACTATCGCGCGTTCAAGAAATACGCTGTCCCTGTAATGCGAGACTTCGCCGGGTATTACCCTGTAAGGTATTAACTCCATTTCGTGAAGGTCGCCGGGCTTGTAGTTGTATGACAGTTTCGCAACCTCTGTGAAAATTGCACGCCTTATGTCATTAATTGATGTGTGGATTCCTCTCATTCCCATTGCTGATTGCCTCCTTTTATTTTAATTGTTATGCTGATAAAAATATTATCATAAATTTACAAGAAGATTCCCATTGCAATAAGTGGGAGATGAATTGCGTCATGTAATATAATACTTTAATGACCGAAGAAGAGAGATTAGACAAGAACAATAGAATACGGGAGCAAGGCAGATTGACCAGAGAAAAGCGTAAGTCTCAAATCTGCCGTGTCTATCGTGTGAAAATAGACTTCTCTCACCTCAATGATGAGCAAAGAGTTCATCTCAAAATGCTTTTTGTTGAAGCTAAATGGTTGTACAATGACGCATTAACTTTTATGAATGACCATGACATTAACGACTACGACACAAAGATAATAACCGTTCATGGACTGGATAAAGACCGTCAGCCTGTAGCACATGATTTGCAATATATCTCCTCCCAAATGAGGCAGTCAGTTATTCAGGGAATAAAGCACAGCCTTAAATCACTTTCATCGAAGAAGAAAAATCACAGTAAGGCCGGCCGACTTCGTTATAAGTCCGATTATGATTCGATAAACCTTCAGGAGCATCATGTAACCTATAGGTTCTATGATGAACATCATATGGGTATTCAGGGATTTGACAAACGTATCAGAATTAAAGGAGCTAATCAGTTTTGGAACATACCCGGCCTCGAATTTGCTAATGCTAAACTGATGAATCTTCCCGACGGTTATTATTTGGCTGTAACGACATATAGGAATAATGGAGGTGAGATGAAGAAACATAAACCAGAGATTGGTATAGATATGGGAATCAAAACAACGATAACGACTTCAGACGGCCTCAAGATAAAAGTATTGATTGAAGAAAGTGAACGAATAAAAAAATGCCAACGATTAATAGCCAGGCGTAAGAAAGGTTCAAACAATCGTTACAAGGCCGTGAAGTTACTTAGAAAAGCATATCAAAGATTAGTCAGCAGGAAGCATGATATAGCTAACAAAGCCGTGCATGGAACTTTTGGAGCATGAAAGAGTATACATGCAGGATGAAAATTTAAGAGGCTGGCACAAAGGCTTGTTCGGCCGAACAGTGCAACACTCAGTTTTAGGGCGTGTGAAAGCCAAATTAATGAAAAGTGAGCGCGTAATCGTTCTGCCGTCAAGCATACCGACAACAAAATATTGTCCAGTGTGCGGAAAACTGAAAAAGGACATAACATTAGCTGACAGAGTGTATGAATGCTCATGCGGATATAGAGAAGATAGAGATATACATGCTGCGCGTAATATGATATTGCTAGGGAAACAAAATACCTGTGGGACGCAGGAAATTTTTAACGACGCCTTTGGAGAGGACGTAAGACGGAAACAGAAATGTTGCAACGCAGACTTCGTTGAATTAGGAAGCCTCCGAAACCGCAAGGGGAGTTAGTTCATACTTCACAGAATTTATACAAGGCGGTGATATTTTATCGTCAACAAAAAAAGAAAGGCGGTAACGTAACCATGAAGAAAATAATTTTTGCACTCACTGTTATAACTCTGGTGATTGCGTGTTCGTCAGCCTCATTCGCTTACAATGAGGAAGTCGCACGCGATGCAATGATAATTTATTCGGGGACTGACGCATTCGCAGACCTGTTACCCGAAGAGCGTCAGGCTTGTATGATATGGGTATCTGACGGCGGTACAATGAGTGATACTTGCAGGAGCGCAGTAACAAAATTAATCTCGCAGGAACCCAACATTGTTACGCGCGAACAGAGAAGAGAACTTTTAGCCGCAGCGTCAGGCAGAACAATAAGACCCTCAGCAAAATCAACAGCACCGTCAAACAGCGGCACTACCGTCATCAAAAAAGATGACAACACAGGCACAATCATCGCCGCAGGAATCATAGGGGTAATTGCAGGAATGGTTATCCATAACAATTTACCGCGCGACAGGGATAGGGATTGCGGTCCGCGTTACCGTTACTGCCCTCCTCCGCGCCGTCATTACGTAGTTGAACACCATGTGGAACACCATTTCCGCCCGGCACCTCCGATGCACATCAGGAGAGAACCTCCGAGTCATCACAGACCCCACAGAAGGTAATTAGCAGTCAGCAAAAATCATGCGGAAGAGTTCAGACGTTTATTCGCGGACTCTTCCGTTTTTTTCTGCAGCAGCGTTAATCGTTGCTGCATATGCACTGTTAAACAGACCGAATACCGCTGACATTATGAACAGCGTTTCAATCCCCATTACCTGCCATATCCATCCGCCGAATAACGCTATTAATATCGTGATTAAATGATTGACCGAGACTCCTGTTGCTATTGTTGCCTTGACCTCTTCGGGACTTATCGACAAATCCTGAACGTAAACATTCGATGCCATTGAAGCGAGCGAAATCACAGCATCAAGTATGTAGTTGACACAGCAGACTATAAACGCAGTATGCATACTGAACAGATGATGAGCAAATCCGTAGAAGAAACACACAATTACAAGTATCAACGTGTCCATAACCATAACGATTTTGTAGCCGAAACGGTCAATTATTTTACCGATTAACGGCGAACATATGAACGTAGCTATTGCCGACAGCGCGAACAATATGCTTATAGCCATTGCACCTGCACCGTAGAAAAGAACAAGCAGATAAGGCCCGAACGTAAAGAAGATTTGTTTACGGGCACCGTAAAATATTTCGAGCATGTAAAACTTGAAGTATTTTCTCCTGAAATAGAAGCGCGTTACAGTATGATCATGGCCGCTTTCGCCCGTCATTTTCGTTGAGATGAAAAATCCCGTTAATATTATTGCCGACGAAAAAATGAATACAGGACGGAATAAGTTGAATTTCCCTGCGAGTAACCAGAACACTAAAGCAACGACTATATAACCTGCCAGAGTCCCGAACTGATACGCTGAATTTTGGAGTCCTAAAGCTGCACCGCCTCTTCCCTGTTTAGCGTACTCAAGGGCGAGTGTGCTTCTCATTCCGAACTGCATGTGTTCGCCGAGTGAGTAAACGAATACTGCGCAGGTAACAAAAAATCTGTCGGCAGGAACAAATGACTGCATTAACATTCCTGCAAGCATAACGATTGCACCTGCCTTGAAAATATTTTCTGCGCTGAACTCGTAAAGCACTGCAGTGATAAATATCAGCATGAAGCCGGGTAATTCCCTGAAAAATTCCGAGACCCCTCTGTCGAATTGAGTCATATGTACGATTTCTGCCAAGTAATTATCTATTACAGCCTTGTATAACCCGTATGAAAGTCCGAAGGTCAGAAGTGAGATGATGAATGCCTTGTATTGAGAATCGGACTTGAATATTCCAGATGTAATTGTCATTAATCTTACTCCTTTGTGAAAAAACTCACACAACCGTAATAGTATAATATTCACGTCAAACTTCAATTCACAAATTTCAATACGGGGGTAACTATAATAACATGAAGGCTTTATTTGTGAACGGTTCACCGCGCAAAAATTGGAACACTCACAAGATGCTTGAGAGTGCTATGAAGGGAGCAAGTGATTCTGGTGCTGAATGCGAGATGATTCACCTTTACGATTACAGTTTCAAGGGCTGTGTATCGTGTTTCGCTTGCAAGGTCAAGAACAACAAAACTAACGGACTGTGTGCATACCGTGATGATTTGAGACCGGTGCTTGAGAAAGCATTAGCCAGTGATGTGATTGTTGCAGGCAGTCCTATATACTTCAGCTATCCTACCGGAATGTTCAGGTCATTCATTGAGAGATTACTCTTCCCGATAATGAGGTACGAGGTTAACCCTGACGGTTCACGTCCGCGCAATATCGACAGGACGATTTACAGCGGTTTAATCTACACCATGAACTGCCCCGAAGATTTAGCGGCCAAGATTCATTACCCTGAATACCTCGAACCTAACGCTCAGGCAATGGGGCTTGTATTGGGACACTGTGAGACTCTGTGCGCTTACAATACATACCAGTTCAATGACTACTCGCGCTACGACTGCAGCATGTTCAGCGAACCCGTTAAAGCAAAATACAGGGATGAACATTTCGGGATTGACCTTCAGAACGCTTACGATTTGGGCAAACGTTTAACCGAAAAAGCAAAAGCATAAAACTCAAACCCCCCTCTGTCTCAACAACAGGGGGGTACTATGATATTTCAATAAAGTTGGTGATTCATAATTGTATTTTGAAACTCTACGGCCGTGCTTTGTCGATAAATCTTCCGCACTCTTCCTGTCTGATGTATTCACAGCACTCGAAGATATGAGTTCTGAATGTATTGACATGATCTTTGCCGATCCTCCTTATTTTTTGTCTAACGGCGGATTTTCATGCAGCGGAGGGAAAAGGGTATCAGTTAATAAAGGTGATTGGGACAAAGCACAAAGCATTGAAGACAAGCATAATTTTAACCGTAAGTGGATTAGACTTTGCCGAAATATCCTGAAACCTAACGGCACAATATGGATAACAGGGACTCTGCATAACATTTATTCTGTAGGCATGGCATTGGAGCAGGAAGGTTTTAAGATACTCAATAATATAACTTGGCAGAAAACTAATCCGCCCCCAAATCTTTCCTGCAGATATTTCACACACAGCACAGAGACTATTTTATGGGCACGGAAAAACGATGAGTCTTCAAAGCATTACTTCAACTACCAGCTCATGAAAGAAATGAACGGCAACAGGCAGATGAAAGACGTATGGACAGGCACATTAACTCCGGCAAGCGAGAAAATTTACGGGAAACATCCTGCACAAAAGCCTCTGTATGTTCTTGAGCGCATAATTTTGGCCTCAACTCACAAAGGTGATGTAGTTCTTGATCCTTTTTGCGGTTCTTCAACAACCGGAATCGCCTGCAGGAAGTTAGGACGTAAATATATTGGCATAGATAACAATCATGAGTATATAGAATTATCAATCAGGAGGCTTCGTAATTCATGAGCAGAAGTAATTTTAATGATTGGATAAAAACTTTTAGAGAATCAATTAACGGATATGATTATTATATAGACTGTAAAAAAATTCTCAGGAATGCTGCAAAACTTGAGGTTGAACTTCACATTTTGAACGTACTCATAGGAGCTCAAGATATAGAAGCTAAATTTCAGGACATCATTACCAGATACCCCGAATGTTTGAAAGCAATTCCTATTCTTCTGGCCGTAAGAAAACACGAAATATACTGCCAAGATATAAACGGAGCTTTTACCTACCGTTTTGACACTCCTAATCAGACACTTGAACAGTACACGTACTTCATGCGCGAGACAGGGATATTTGATATTCTAAGAGAGAAGAAAATAGCCAGCCTTTACGGTTATGTCATGGGAGTTGAGGCAGGCCTTGACTCCAACGGACGAAAGAACAGAGGCGGTCATCAAATGGAGAATCTCGTGGAAAGCTATCTCATTAAAGCAGGCGTAAATTACAGAAAAGAGATAACAACAAGCGAACTTCAACAGGAATGGGGCGTAAATTTTTCTTCACCCGCAGCACAAAATAAACGATGGGACTTCGCTGTAAGGACAGATAATTGCGTCTATGTTATCGAGACAAATTTTTACACATCAGGAGGTTCAAAACTTAACGAAACAGCAAGAAGCTACAAGCTCATAGCAGAAGAAGCCAAAAACATTAATGATATTGTGTTTGTATGGATAACTGACGGTAAAGGCTGGCTTTCCGCAAAACATAATCTTCAGGAAACATTTAACATATTGAAGACGCTCTATAATATCACGGACTTGGAACACGGAATATTCAGCAGCCTTTTCACTGCATAAAAAAAATCCCCCTCTCAATTACGGGAACGAATGACGAGAGATCATAAACGGTTGAGCGTTCGATGAGTCTTTCGGCGATTCTGTTGATGTAACTTTCGGGGCCGTAGGGTTCAACGTCCTGAGAGTCGGGGTAGGGTTCGTAGGGTTCAACGTCCGGGCTGTCGT
>JAFTBA010000338.1 GCA_017458545.1 Synergistaceae bacterium
GTGATAAATATTACGGCAGGGGGATTATCCATTGCCTTGAGAATATCAAGTGCCTTATCGACTCCTGTAATCATAAACGCAGTAGCCAGACCGTCAGCTAATGAGCCGTCGGGTGAAATCACAGTAACTGAAAGCAAATCGCTCATAATGCTTTTGCCTGTTAAAGGGTCGAAGAAATGCGAATATTTTTTCCCGTTAATATTCTTGAACCTCTCATAATTTCCAGAAGTTATCACTGCACAATCTTTAACTTTCACGACAAGCGCAGGTTCTCCGAAAGGCCTCAGAGGATTACGTATGCCTATGTTCCAGTCAGTTCCGTCAGGTTTTGAGCCGACGACATGAACGTTACCGCCTAAATCAATCACGGCAGACTTAATATTTTTTGTTTTGAGGAACTGAGCTGTTTTTGTTGACGAATAACCCTTAGCTACACCGCCCAAATCCAACACACAGCCTTTACGTTTGAGGTAAACGGTGCTGCCTGAGACATTAAGGTTATTGATGTCTGCGAGTTGAACAGCATAATCGAGGCTTTCGTTTGAAGGTAAAGCTCCTTCCGACTGATTAATTTTCCAGAGTCTTGTTACGGCACCTATAAGAGGGTTGAAGACACCGCCTGTTATGTTATAGAGTCTTAATGCGTCATTAACTGCTGAGACCGTATCATTGTCAACCGATACTGCTTTAATGCCTGAGTTGACATTAATATACGAGAGGTCAGAGGAGGGATTATACATTGAGAGTTTTCTGTCGAGAGCGTCAATCAATCCGAATGCCTCATCAAGAACATCAGCGTTATCAGCGAAGACAGTAACCCTCACTAAAGTATTCATGGCCGTACCGTTTTTTGTGAACTCTTCTTTTTCTCTCAGGTAAAGCGATAACAGTCCTGCAAAAATAAGAAGCAACACTGTTAAAATTTTGCGTTTCAATCTGAACGAACTCCTTTCTGAATGATGATATTATATACGCTGAAAGGAGTGTTAATTCTAATGGGAATGCGAAAATTTTTGTTGTGCTTGATTCTTATTCTTATGCTGCATGGAAATTCTTTTGCAGATGTTATACCTCCCTACGTGGTAATCTCGAACGCTGAAAATATATCAGGCGGTAACGATTCAGTTTACATCAGCGAGGGTACTGAGACTCATCTTGACGGTCAGCCTGTACCTGATATTACGGTATTAAGTCGATTGCGTTCCACGCTGCCTGTGAACAGGGGCAGTATTCCTTCAGCAGAAAACAGTCTGCTCAATCCCAATTCACCCGTTGAGATTACGGCGAGGGGTAATTCTGTTACTTTTGCTGATTGGGGAGGTGATGATGTTTATTCGGTGAGGGTGTTCGACTCTAAGGGTGAACTTATCGAGGTCAATTCTGAAGAAGACAGCAGGAAATACCCTATAACCGTTAATCTGACTTCAACACCTGAGAATTATTACCTTGAGATTATGCAGAAGGATACGAAATATGACACTGATGAAGAGCCTGAGTTCTGTTATGTTCTTCTGAGAATGAAAGCAGGACAGGAATCGGGACAGACATTAAGCCGAGACAGGGCGGTAAGACACCGACTCGGTAATCCCGTTGAAGCTATCGGTGAAATTTACAGGCGTTACAGGAAAGAAGCTGAAGATAATCCGTATTAACGTCCTGAAAATTTCGGGGCAGGAGAATTTTTGCTGAACTCTCCTGCTTTTTTGTGTCTAAATATCTGTAGCGTCCATGACACCTTTTTTCTGCATTCTTATAGCGAGGTCTTCAGCGAGATTTTTCATGTCCTGTTCTGTCCAGTCTTTAGAGGCACGTCCTTCAGTAACTCTCTGCATAGCTGACTGAGCGGCAGCAGAGTCCTGTCCGAAAAGGTCAAGATAATTTCTGTAAAGCCTGTTAATATTGCTGCGAATGTCCTGAGCATCGGGTGGAATATCTGCGCCTGTTTCGAGCCATTTTTTGAGTATCTTTCCTGTATCTGCAGAGATGTTGAAGATCTGTCTGTCAAAAAGACTTGTTCTGTCCTTCGAGACGGTAACGGAGTGTTCCATGCTGAGGTCAAAAACTATAGTGAACTCGTAATCCATACCGTCGCGCTGAACTGGAGCTAAACCTACTTTTTGAATCTCAGTCTTACCTTTTTCGGTTTGAATCATGGCGTAATCTGTTTTAGTTCTCATAGTGGCTATGATGTGGCACTTTGAGCTTAACATAGTTTCAATGAGTCTGTTATGCCATGGAGTAATTCTGTTCCATGCTGCGTAACTGTTACCGCTTTTCATGCTGCGTGTCATCTGGCTGTGAACATCGAGCAAACCGCCTTCACCGCTCCAGGCATGAGAGAGCGAGTCGATTATGAGAATGTCATATCCTTCTTCTTCAGCTTCGTGAATTGCAGTGATATATTTCTGGACTGAGTACGGAGCGGTAAGGGTCTGAACATCATAGTCGCAGGTATCTGCGTAAAGGTCTCCCGAACCGTTTTCGGTGTCAATCATAGCGATACGTCCGCCCAAACCCTGAGCGATGAGTAATGCGCCGTAGGTTTTGCCTGAACCTGCAGGGCCTGTGATTGCGAGTCTGAGTTTAGCTTTACGGCGTTCTGCCTTTCTGAACATAGAGTATCTGTCTGCCTCCTGTAAGAATATTTTTGTGTGATATAGAGAATAACACCTGAAAAGTTTTGAGGCAATCTGTAGTTATCGCTGTTATGCTGCGCTAATATCCCAGCTTTTCAAGTCTTTTCCGTGCGCCATAGTCTCCCTGTTCAGCGGCTTTGCGATACCATTTCACTGCCTCCGAGTTGTCCTTAGGGCCTCCCATGCCCCAGTAGTACATCTCTCCCAGTCTGAATTGAGCGTCAGCATCTCCCTGTTCAGCGGCTTTGCGATACCATTTCACTGCCTCCGAGTTGTCCTGAGGAACTCCATGGCCCCCGCGGTACATATTCCCCA
>JAFTBA010000339.1 GCA_017458545.1 Synergistaceae bacterium
GGCCGGAGCAGTCTTAATGGGCAAAGCTAACATGGATGAGTTCGCAATGGGTAATACCTGCGGCAATTCTGCTTTCGGCCCTACACGTAACCCTAACGACATTACGCGCGTTCCCGGCGGTTCATCTGGTGGAAGCGCAGCAGCTGTAAGTGCAGGTTATGTACCTTTCTCACTCGGAAGCGACACGGGCGGTTCAATCCGTCAGCCTGCATCTTTCTGCGGAACTTACGGTTTCAAACCTACTTACGGTATGGTCAGCCGTTACGGTTTAATTTCCTACGGCTCATCACTCGACCAGATAGGCCCGTTCGCAAGAACTGTACACGATTTGCAGATAGTAATGTCGATTATCTCAGGCCATGACCCTATGGACTCCAGCAGTTTCAGGAATAAGCCTCACGATTTCACTCACAGCGAAAACATCAGCATTAAGGGTAAACGTTTCGCAGTCGTAAAAGACTTTGAGAATTTTACTCTTGACGCTCCTATTGCAGAAGCTATGAAGAGGACTATCAAAGTACTTGAGGACGAAGGAGCAGTTATCACAGAAGTATCATTGCCTGTTGTCGCTAAATATGCTGTAGGCTGTTACTATGCTTTGGCTATGAGCGAGGCTCATACTAACCTTGAACGTTATGACGGCGTAAGACTGGGTTACACAGTTAAGGACGCTGTTGGAATCAAAGAGATGTTCGAGCGCGTAAGGTCATACGGTTTCGGTGCTGAAGTCAAAGCAAGAATCATAGCAGGAACTTGCCTCACAGAGCCTACAAGGTGCGAGGAGTATTACGTTGCTGCAACAAAGGTGCGTACACTTATAGCTCAGGAATTTGCGAGGGCATTCGGTGAAACTGACTACATATTGCAGCCTGTTACGCCGTCATTACCGGGCAAAGTAGGAGAAGTTGACGATGATGCTATGAAAGGTTACGAGGCTGATCTGTACACACTGCCCGTGAACTTGGCCGGGCTTCCGGGACTTTCATTCTTTACGGGATACGCTGATGTTGAAGGAGTGAGTCTTCCCGTAGGGCTTCAGTTAATCGGAAGAAGATGGAGCGATTCCGAAATGCTTGACGCAGGAGTAATACTTGAACGTCATTTGGGCAGCCCTAAAATTGCGAACGGAGGTATCAAATAACTATGGCTGAATTAACATTTACACCCGTCATCGGAATCGAGATTCACATAAGGCTCAAGAGCGACTCAAAACTTTTCTGTTCATGTTCAACCGATACTGACGCTCCTGCTAACACTAATATTTGTCCCGTATGTATGGGACTGCCCGGGAGTCTTCCGCATTTGAATCACAGGGTTGTTGAACAGGGAATGCTTGCAGGTTTTGCGCTGAACTGCGGTATACGTCCCAAGTCGTTATTCTTCAGGAAATCATACTTCTACCCTGATTTGCCGAAAGGACATCAGATAAGCCAGTGTGATTTACCGATAACAACATCGGGTTATATTGAGGTGCATGACGCTGAGGGAAAACTCAAGAAGATTCGTGTTCATCATCTGCACCTTGAGGAGGACGTAGGGAGTCTTCATCACAGTGCATCTGACGGAAGACTCGAAGGAGCTGACACGTCATACGTTGATTATAACCGTTCGGGTACACCGCTTGCCGAAATAGTTTCGGAGCCTGATGTATCGTCAGCAAAAGAAGCAGTTGAATACGTAATGACTCTGAGGAGGCGCGTAATATATTCGGGAGCTTCAGAGGTTGAACTCGAAAAGGGTATGATGAGGTTTGACGCTAATGTTTCAATGAAATGTTCAGACGGACGCTGGGGAAAGAAAGTTGAAGTTAAGAACATGAACTCATTTAAGGCACTTGAGAGGGCGATAGAGTTCGAGATAAAGCGTCAGAAGAAAATAATGTTACAGGGCGGTGAAGTCAAACAGGAGACCCGTCACTGGAATGACGCTAAAGGTATAACATCGCCGTCGAGGGTGAAGGAGTCATACAGGAAATTTATTGTTGAACCTGATCTGCCTCCGCTGTATATCTCGCAGGAATGGATAGACCGTGTTGCCGCCAGAATGCCCGAAATGCCTGACGTAAGAGCTGACAGGTATGTTAAGGACTGGAACATACCGCAGGAAGTTGCCGATGTTTTGACGGACGACAGGAATCTTGCGGATTACTTTGAGGCTTGCGTTAAGGCCGGTGCTAATCCTGTGAGGGCAGCGCATTGGGTAAGGACTGAAGTACTTAGGGTGCTTAACGAGAAGGGGCAGAAGATTTCTGAGTTTACAATTCAGCCTGAAGTGCTTGCAGGATTAGTGAAGAGGGTTGACGAAGGTAAGCTCTCAACGACTCAGGGCAAGGAAGTATTTGACCGTATGTGTGCTGACGGTTCAGGGATTGACGATGCAGTTAAGGCATTGGGAATAACTGAGGGCGGTGTTGCGGGTAATGCGCTTGCTGACATAGTAGCCGAAGTGATTAAGGCTAATCCTGATGTACTTGAGGAGATAAAATCGGGCAAAGATAAGAAGGGCAAGAAGTTAAAATTCCTTCAGGGCCTGGTGATGAAAGAGACTAAGGGACAGGCCAAGCCTCAGGAAGTTGCAGAAGCAGTTGCTGAAGCAGTGAAGTAATAAAGAAAATTGAGTCCCCTGTTTTAAGAGCAGGGGATTTTTTTACAGCATGGTAGAATAACAAAATCTACTCATTACCGCTAAGGAGGAATCTTAATGGAGAAAAAATTTAAGCGTATAGGAGTTTTAACCAGCGGCGGCGACTCACCCGGAATGAACGCTGCAGTCCGTTCA
>JAFTBA010000340.1 GCA_017458545.1 Synergistaceae bacterium
CCGAGAAATTCTTTCTGTCCTGCATTATCGGACGGCGAAAGTATTATCACTGTACGCTGTGAGTAGGTCAGCCCGTAATAGAACACCTTTTCGCGCTCAACACCTTTTGCTTTTCTGTAAAATTCCTCCTCACCGAAAGCCTCAAAATATACCCTGAAATATTCGGGCATTGTCTCAGGCTCTAACCTCTCATGAAGAAAATCATTCCACTGTTCACGGGTTAATCCCTGCATCGCAAGATACCTCGAAAGTATGTCCCTGTCCTCCCAGTCATCAAGATTACCGTCAGAAAATATTGCTCTGACACTGTCCTGAACGTGCGATGTTCTTGCAGGGTGTCTGCGGTAACGTTCAAGAAACATTATTACAGTGTTAGTGCCTGTTGCACCGAAAGTATTACTCCCAAGTTTAACGATTGCCCTTATCTTAAAGTTCCGCAGAATTTCCTCGCGCGCTCCGGTGTAACTCGCCGAGTCATTGCTTAATATGCTCGACGGAAGTATGACCGCTGCAATCCCTCCGTCAGTCAAAAGCTGTCCTATACGTTCGACAAAAAGCACCTCAATCTCGGAACTGTTAGGGCTTAACCTGTCGAGCAGTGAGAACTCTCTGCCTGTGAGTTTCGTGTGCTGTTTGAACGATGCTACCGAGTAGGGAGGATTAGCGGTGAGAATGTCGAATGATGCAGGTTTAATTTGTTCCGAGTCCTCGAGGCCGTCACCGAAGATAATATTGCTTTCACCTGCACCGTTCATGAACATTGAAACTTTTGAGACTCTCGCTAACCTGTAATCCTTCTCAATACCGAAAATACAATCGCGTGTCCATGAGTTATTGCCGTCAGGATTAGGGATGAAGTGATTAACGGCCTCAATCGCCTCAGTTAGGAAATGACCTGCACCACAGGCGTAATCAATAATTTTCGGCCAAGTCTCGAAACGTTTAAGCGGTAAACAGTCCCAAATGAATCTCGTTATCGGTATGGGCGTGAAGAACTGACCTTCGTTCTGCTTAAACCCCCTGTCCAGCAACTGCTCGAACAAATCACCGAGTAACTGTTCTTTGCCCTGTTTGCTGTCATCATTGCTGCCTGATTTAACGATCCTGTATCTTTCAAAGAGCTGTACGACTTCAACAAGTATTTTGCCGTTCTGGTAGAACAGCTTTTCGTTGTGAACGTCCTTGAACGCAAAATCGTTGTTCGTGAAATATTTTAGTTTTCTGAAAGTTTCCGAGAGCTCGCGGATTGCTTCTTTTCTTTTCTGGCCTGTGTAATTCAAAAATAACTGTTCGGGGTAATTTGCAGGCACATAAGTTATTTCTTCCATCATGAATTTCTGCATTCCCTCATGATAAAGCTGCTGTAATCTGTCCTGTAAATCCTCGTATGTGTCGCGTCTTGGTACGTACTGGAATGCTAATTCATCATCATCACCCTTCATGTATTCATCGACAAGTTTGCAGATGAAGAGGGCTATGAGTCTGTTAAAAGCATTTTCCTTGTCGCTTACGTTGTTGTGCCTGAGTATTTCTTCAAAGGCATTTACTATTCCTTTCTTGTCGTCATCGGTGAAGGGTTTAAGGTCTTTTTTCCGCAAAGGTTTTATCCCTATGTCATACGCAGCAGAATCCTCTGAAAATATTATGCCGTCATGAAAATCGCAGTTATAAGTTTCTTTCCAGACCGTGAATTTTTCTTCCGCAGTGTGTGCATTCTCATAGAGCCTTATCGAATCATCTTTGTCTGAACGTTTTTTTGAATGCTCTTTCAGGTTCTCATCATCGGAACAGTTTACGGCAGGAGACTTGAATATTATTTCGCCGCCTTGAATGTCTGACGTGTAAAGTACGAGCCATTGAGCTGAGATTTCCTGCTGCCAGTAAGAAAACAACTGCCCTCCGTCAGTCTTAGTGTCTCTGAAAGCCTTGTTGTATTCATTCCCTGCAGTCTTGCATTCGATAATCATAAGGACATCATAAGACCCCTTATTGTAAACGCATATATCAGCTCTTCCGCCCTTAGGTACATGGCCGAGCCTCCATTCTTTTTCGAGCTCTATATCTTCAGGCCGATAACCCTTCTCAATTAATCTGTGTACGCATTCAAAGACCACAAAATTTTCCGGAGCAGTAAATGACGTGTTATGTTCCCTGCCTCTTATCTGCTCAGGGTAAATCAGTCTGCCTCCGGCAAAATCAGCTTTCATTACACAACCGTTAACATTACGTTCATAAACTGTCCCCGTAATATCCTGAGTAAACCCTGAAATTTTAAGTACCTCTCCAAAATTTTCCCTGTTAATCATTTCATCAGCCCTCAATCTTTCAACTGGTAATATAATATCCTAAAACTGCCGTAAATTTTTACAGAGGAGAGATAACATTTTGCCCCCTGAATACGATAACGAACTTGAATATTTTTACGACCCCGATGAATTTCACAGGGAAGTCGTCTACTCAGGAGTTAGTTCCCCCGAAGCATACTCGCGCGAACAGGCACGCAACGCTGACAAACGCGCAATCGAAACATTCGGTATTCCGAGCATACTCCTGATGGAGAACGCAGCCCTTGCGGTAGTCCGCGAAGTCAAAGAGTACGCTGTTTTCGCGGTAATCTGTTCGCCCGGCAGCAACGGCGGTGACGGCCTCGCAATCGCCCGTCATCTCTGCATTATGGGCAAGGACGTTCGCGTTTACATCATCGGCGACCCTAAAAAAGGCAGCGATGATTTCCGCACTAACCTCAAAATCATGACGCGCTTAGCTCCTGAAGTCCTTAACACTGTCAACGATGAGAATTTCAACGAGTTCGAGAGTGCGCTCAAAGGCTGCGAGGCTTGTATCGATGCAATCTTCGGTACAGGTCTTAACCGTCCAGTTGAGGGCATATTCAAACGCGCAATAGAGGCCATGAACTCATTAACATCTCATATTGTTGCCGTTGATATTCCTTCCGGATTGGACTGCGATACGGGCGAGGAATTAGGAGTTGCGGTGAGGGCTGCAAGAACTGTTACGTTCCACCGCATGAAAAAGGGATTGGACATTTCCCCTCAATTCGGAGGAGATGTTACGGTCTCATACATAGGTATTCCCGATTAATTTAATTTTTTTTTGACAGGAGGATTTATCTTTTATGTTCAAACGTTTCACAACAGCAATTTTCCTTCTCGCGCTAATGTGCGGAGCCTCTTGGGGTGCGTCCTCAACAACTGAGATTGACCCCTTCAACATTCAGTTCTGGTATGTAAACCCGGATTACGAAAAGGATGTTTACAATCGTTACGGTAACGGTTACTACAATTTCTTCTACCAGTTACGGGACGTAACAGGCGCAGGACGTTCGGAAAAAGTAGGAGGCCCTCAGTGGTTTGCAACTGTTTACGAGAATTATTACTACGCTGTTCGCAGGGCACTCGGTGACACAACAGCTTCAGGCGACATTTACAGGCGTACTATGGGCGGTGAAATCCCTGACATAACCGTTATGACTGTAGGCGATATGCTTGACGGGTTTAATTTTGTTTTTGCCGAAGAGCCTGAACCTTACGCAACATCATGGAGACGTTATATTTCGAGACAGGTCTATGATGTTTACCCCGACCCTCTAGAAAGTCTGTGTCTGGTCATCACTAACGGTACAGGTGAATTTAACATTGAGTTCGGTAACCCTTATGCGAGGGATTTCCCGTTTTGGTGGAATTTTCGCGGAACTGCGGCAACAAGTTCAACAACAAAATGGTGGCTTCAGACATTCGATTGGCGCAACGAAACTTATCCTACTGCCGAACCGATAGCATACATTTACAGTTCACCCGACCTTTACGTCCGCAACAACTCAACAGGAAAGTATGAGAAGGGCTATAAGTTTACTGTATCGAGGGATTATTCATCGGACAAAACTACAGTAATAGCTACGCACCTTCAGTTGAGGGATATGTCGGGAATATCGCAGTACACGATTTCAGGCGATAAAATTTACACCTCAAGGGATGCTCTTGCTTACACCGTCAGTGCCAGCACCGATAAAGTTTACGACGCTTCCAACACACTGGTCTACACTATCGAAACAGATGCAGCAGGCGACATGTTTATCTGCGAGATCAGGAACATTTACGAGTCGATAACGTTTGAGGGTTTCGGCAGTGATTACACGCTGTCAATTAATCCTACGGGTGAACAGACTGTTCCTTCAGGCAGTGCGTTAAACGGAAGGGTTTATGTGAGGGGTATAGCACCTTCAGATTACGGCAGCAAATTAGGCTATATAACTTTCAGACAGAGAGCTAATTTTGCACCGGGCTACTCTAATTACCGCGAATACTCATCGATACCGTTTGTTATTGCCAACGTTGCTAACGGTAATGCGTCGCTGTATCCGTTAATGTTTGACATGACGGTTTACAGCAATGACGTTCCCGTCAACAGAATCAAATTCACATGGGACGCTCAGAGTGATAAACCCGATCAGGATTTGGGAACGTTCTTCATGATAGGTTCGAGGGATGCACAGTATCAGCTTGAGACCCGAATCACTAACCGAACGGGAACAAGATATGAGCTTTACCGTTATGATATGACGGGTTCACAGGAGGGTAACCCTGCGAACAGGGACGGTTATGCGAGCATTATGCCCGATCACTGGAAGTATGATCTTACGCCTGACCTTTACGGAACACTGCCTGATTATTTCCGGCTTGACGCTCAGAGCCAGATTGCGCCGGGACTCGTTACTGTTTACAAGAACAACATAGGTTCAGGTTACAGGACTATAAACACGGTGAATGACACTACGGAGTCGTTCAGGCTCAACGAATATTCATCGGCTGCGCCCAAAAATCTGCGTCTCAATTACAAGCGTGTAGGAGGAATGAGACCTATTGAGAACGGTATTCATTCACCCGAAAGCGGAGTCAGGGTTCAGGAGTTCAGTATGGCATTCGCTGATGTTGCAGCTAATTCGGATAACACTGCTGCTGAATTACTCAGGTTAACGGGTAAATATCCCTCAATGATTCTTACGGGGCCTTTAGTGAGCAATCCTGATACTTCTGTAATATCGTCAAAGTCATCAATATCATCATCAGCTGCCGGGAACAATGAAGTTGCTGAGGTCAAAACTGTTTACATTAACTCGTCTGCAATAGATGCGTTCAGTTTCACAAAAATTGTTCCTGAACAGACTGAAAATCAAACCGAAATGATAAGAAAGAAATCTGAGGATATTCCGTCTCCAGAAGATTCTGGGGATCAATATCCTGAAACCCCTGAGTCAGGTGATACGTCAGGAGTTTCGTTTAGTGCATCAACGGTGAAATGGATGAGCATTGACATAGGGCTTCAGCCTGTTTCAATACGAATGAGAGTCCCGAGACAGTCGCAGTTAATCGTGAATCACTGGGACGAACTTGACGGAGCATCGAACTCAAGTGAGGTATTCAGGATATTCTCGCAGTACGGTTCAGTGTGGGTACGTTCAGAGGCAACGGCTGAGAAGGACGCAAATTTGTTTACTGCCGTCAACAACAAGGGAAGTAATATCGGAGTGAGTGCTGCTGACTGTATAAGGGCATTCACGTATGATAACGAGTTGTATTTGGACTTTATTGTTCTTCTTGCTGACGGTAAGAGCGTGAACAGCGGAATGACTGCCTATGTTGAAGTGTTTAAGGATGACGGAGTGCCTTATGTACTAATAGGGGACGGGAACGAGAACGCTAAATGGGAAATGACGTTTTATGTTGCGCCTGCAGGAGAGAATCCTACGATACCGACTGATGATAATAAATCGACAGTTGTTGATTCAGGTGACAAAGGAGTACCGCAGGCTAACAGCTCATCAGGAGGCGGCGGAGGGTGTAATGTTTCCGGAGTCATGGCCGCGATGGTTCTGGGAGTATTGCTGAGTAAGAAAAAGTAAGAAACAGAAATAACTGAATGCCTCCCTGATTTTGGGAGGCGTTTTTGTGTTGTAACAAACCTGCGGTGATTTGCGGAAAAAGATAATTCGTGTATAATGCGTTGCTATGTCAGGTTCAGATCGCAGCAACAACAAGACAGTTGCATTAAACCGAAAAGCGAAGCATGATTACTTTATACTCGATGCGTTCGAGTGCGGAATAGTTCTGACGGGAACGGAGATAAAAAGTGTCAGGGCAGGAAACTTAAACTTAAAAGACTCATATGCTTCGCTGGAGAACGGTGAATTGTGGCTGTACGGGGTACATATATCGCCCTACGAGAAAGGCACATATTACAATCACGAACCCGAACGCGACCGTAAACTCCTTATGCATAAACATGAACTGTTAAGGCTGAGGAACAAGATACGCGAGAAAGGTTTAACGTTAGTGCCGTTAAGCGTGTATATTAAGGGCGGAAGGCGCGCTAAAGTTGAGTTAGCACTCGTAAAAGGAAGGACGACTCACGATAAACGCGACATGATAGCTGACCGTGATGCGAAGAGGACGATAGCCAGAGCTGTGAGAGGGAAAGGGCATTACGATGAAGATTAGGGGGCGACAGGTTTCGACAGCGCGAAGGAGGGTCTGAAGGAGCAGGCCGGGGATAGTCTGTAATCACCCGTAAAACTATCGGACAAAACAATAAAAGTCGAAGATAATTTCGCATTAGCGGCTTAGAATAGCCGTTACGCCGAAGGACGGACAATGCCGGTGGTTCGCCTGAGGTGTTATGAAAACCGGCTCCCCGCCATGTAGTGAGTCCGGCATGGTGATAGACCCGTAAGACTCTTGGAACTCCGAAGGGTAGTCCCTGACCTGAAGAGGACGACAATTAACAGGGAATAAGCCTGTAGAGCCG
>JAFTBA010000341.1 GCA_017458545.1 Synergistaceae bacterium
CCTGTAATCACGCGAGCACTTTAGACCCGTTGATAGTTGGCTGCTTTTTCCCTCGACTGCTGAGATATTTGGCGAAGGAAGAATTATTTGAGGGTTGGTTCTTGGGAACGTGTATTAAAGCGTTGGGAGCAGTACCCGTTTCACGAACTACTAACGCATCGGCAGCAGGAGCGTTAAAAGGTTTCATGAAACTCTATCAGGAGGGCAGCGATGTTCTGATATTCCCTGAAGGGGGAAGGACTCTTGACGGGAAATTACAGCCTCTTGAGGGAGGCGTTGCGCTCATAGCTGCACACGAACGCGCTCCTATTCTCCCTGTTTTTATTCACGGATCGTTCAAGGCAATGCCCCCCGGCTCAGCGTTCGTCAAACCTACTAAACTCAGAATAACTTTCGGCAAACCGTTGAGGTTCAGCGATGACGTTTACAAAAGCAAAGAGGGACGCACTGTAATCATTGACAGTCTGACAAAAGCATTCAATGAACTGGAGGCCATGTATTAAATGTTCGTGAGCATGACAGGTTTCGGCAGTAAATCATATGAATTTACGTGGGGTACTGTGAAATTTGAGATTACTTCCGTCAATCATAAGTTTCAGGATTTCAGCGCAAGATTGCCGCGTGAGCTTTCATCGCTTGAGAACAGAATCGTAACCCTCATGCGAAGCTCAATCACTCGCGGAAAAGTAAAACTCTTTGCCGAAATAACCTGGAACCCGGGCGCGAAAATTCCCGCACTCGACAATGACGGCCTTAGAGCACTCGTCAATCAGGTACGCAGCATAGCCAAACGAAACAATCTCGAAGTTTCAGGCGATATAACCGACTTCCTGGTTATTCCCGGAGTACTCGATACTTCATCAAACGTTGCAGAAGAAGCAGCCCTCGAAAACTCCGAAATATGGGACAAGCTGACACTTGATGCTGTTGCGGCACTGATGGAGATGAAAAAATCTGAGGGTCAGAAACTCTACGTCAAAGTCAGCGAGGACCTCAAAGTTCTTGAAGGTATCATCACCGCCTTAAAAGAACGATGGAAAACCGCAAGTGCTGAGGCTATTGAGGGATTGCGTTCGCGTTTCGATAGCGTTATGGAACATTTTGACATTGAGATTGACGCTGCGAGAGTAGCTCAGGAAGTTGCATTGATGTCTGACAAATGGGACGTTTCGGAGGAAACTGCGCGGCTTGAAGCTCATACTGAAAAATTCCGTCAGATTATGAACGAAGAACCCTGCGGTAAAAAACTGGACTTCCTGATTCAGGAGATGAACCGGGAGATTAACACTATGGGTTCAAAGGTCAATGATGCCGTTTTCAGATGGGGAATCGTTGAGGCCAAGACCTGCATTGAAAGAATGCGCGAACAGATTCAGAACATCGAGTGAACCATGACTGACAGCACAAAAAGAAACAGGAAAAAAGGAAGATTATTCGTACTCTCAGGCCCCAGCGGAGTCGGTAAAGGAACTCTCAGGCAGCACGCTCTCAATAACGTTCCCAATCTCAAGTACTCAATCTCATGCACTACCCGTAAACCAAGAGACGGTGAGACTGACGGCGTTGAATACAGATTCATTTCACACGGAAAATTCAAAGAGGACATCGCCGGGAATCTCTTTCTTGAATATGCTCATGTACATGAGGATTTTTACGGGACGCTTAAAGCCGATGTTGTGAACGAACTTGAGAAGGGCAATGATGTTTTGCTTGAGATTGATGTTCAGGGGGCTTTGCAGGTAAAACAGAAAATGCCCGATGCAGTGTTAATATTCGTTGCGCCTCCCGGCATTGAGGAACTCAAACGCCGTTTAACAGGACGGCACACGGAAAATGATAAAAGCATTAACGTAAGACTCAATAACGCATTGAAAGAACTTGAACTGAAAGATAAATACGACTATGTTATAGTGAATGACGATTTAGACTCTGCATGTGAGGAACTGAGAAAATTAATATTATGACGCTCGATAAACTTTTAAGATGGTTTATGTTCTGCGCAGGAATAATAACCGCTATATTCGCAGGCTATATGTTCAGCACAGGTAAAAATGATTTAGGGGCTGCATGGCTGGCAGTAACAGTAGGATTTCTTTGTTTTGCGACAAGAATTAAGACCGATAAATCTGCAGATACTTCCGAACAGGATAACAAAGACCTTCACGACATGGCCGTGTTAATCGCTGAAATTGCCGTTACGAGTCTCAGGAATATAGGCAGAACAATACCGGCAGGCACTAAAGAAGTTGATGACCTTGAAGATAAGGTGAATAATTTTCTTGACGCTATGCCCGTAACCCAATCCGAAAGAGAGGAGATAAACGAAGAATTTGAACGCCTCAGAAACAGAACAAGACGCAACGAAGGCGGAAGAGCATTATTGAGAAGCGCAAGGCTCTAAAATTTCACAGGAGATTTTTTATTCATGAACAGAGGACAAAAATTTTCAGTATGGTATTTTCTTATTGCACTGATAGCAGCATGGCTTTTTTCGGAATACATATACAAACCTTACACTGAGAGCAAGAGCGAAGTTCCGTACAGTGAATTTCTTGCCGACCTCAGTGAAAGCAAAATAGAAAACGCTGACATAACAGATTCAAGAATCATTTACACACTCAAAGAAAACGTCAGTCCAGATAAACGCCCTATAGTAGGCGGCAAAATTTTCACCGGCAAACGCGCTAAGTCTCAGGATAATATTAAGAGCGCAGTGAGATTAACAGATCCATTTTTGATTGAACGTTTAGCGAGTGCTGATATTAAGTTCGGAGGAGTCGCAAGAAGAGACGGACTCATTGACCTCATAATGGGAATAATACTTCCGATGTTACCGCTGATGATAATCTGGTATTTTATTTTCAGGAACATGCACGGAAGCGGTATAGGAGGAGGGATATTTACTTTCGGGCGCAGCAGGGCTAAAGAATTACAGGGTGAAATGAGCGGAGTACATTTCAGCGATATAGGCGGAGCAGGTGAAGCAGAGGTTGAACTGAGAGAGATTATAGACTTCCTCAAAGAACCTAAGCGATTCGACAAGTTCGGCGCGAAATTACCCAGAGGAGTTTTGCTCGTAGGCCCTCCCGGTACAGGCAAGACCCTCCTCGCTAAAGCATGTGCAGGCGAAGCAGGCGTGCCGTTCTTCTTCATAACGGGTTCGAGTTTCGTTGAAATGTTCGTCGGGGTCGGTGCCGCAAGAGTCAGAGACCTTTTCGATCAGGCCAAGAAAAAAGCTCCCTGCATAATTTTTGTTGACGAGATCGACGCTATAGGCCAGTCCAGAATGAGAAACTTCAACAGCAATTCCGAACAGGAAGCAACTCTCAATCAGCTGCTTGCTGAAATGGACGGTTTCGAGCCTAACAACGGAGTCGTTATTATGGGTGCGACTAACAGACCTGAGATTTTGGATCAGGCGTTATTGAGGCCGGGAAGGTTCGACAGACAAATACAGGTTGTATTGCCTACAGAAGAAGGACGAGAGGAAATATTGAGGATTCACACGAAGAATTTGCCGCTTGACCCTGCCATAAACCTCAAGTCAATCGCTAAAGTTACTCCGGGATTCTCAGGTGCTGACCTCGCTAACATAGCTAACGAAGCATCATTGTTAGCAGCAAGACGTAAGGCCGAAAAAGTTTCAATGAATGATTTTGACTTGGCTATTGAACGCGTTGTTGCTGGTTTGCAGAGAAAGACACCTTTAACGCCGGAAGTCAGAAAGAAAGTTGCTTATCATGAAACGGGACATGCTTTAGTTTCGTGTTACATGCCCGGTTCAGACCCGGTACACAAAGTAAGCATTATTCCCACTACAAAAGGAGCGTTAGGTTACACGCTGAACATGCCGCACGAGGACAAGTACCTTGTTACAGAGGCAGAACTGCGCACACGAATGGCCGTTATGTTAGGCGGAAGAGCTGCCGAACTCCTCATCTTTAACGAGGCTTCAACAGGTGCGTCTAACGACCTCGAACGCGCTACCGAAACAGCAAGGCGAATGGTTACAGAGTTCGGAATGTCAGATAAGTTAGGGCCTGTGAGGTATGCTTCGCCGTCAATGATGTACTTGTCGGGAAACTCTGAAGTCCGCAATGATATTGGTGACGGAACTGCTGAGGATATTGACGCTGAGATTAAACGGCTGGTTAAAGAGGCTCAGGATAAAGCTACTGAGATTCTCAGCGAACACATTAACGTACTTCACGAGGTAGCAGGGACGTTGCAGGACAAAGAGGTCATCAACAGCGATGAGATTAAAGCGATTGTTGACCGCGAGAAAACTAAAACAGCAGTTGAAGAATGATACGGTGAAAAATTAAAAGCCTCCCTCAGTTTAGGGGAGGTCTTTTTTTATTACAGTAACCGAACGCTGAGTGTCATTCTTTCGTGAATATCGCCCCTTCGGTATGAGTAACAGCGTTCATCTTTGAGGGTGTCGATTCCTGAGAGAGTGATATTTTCATCGTTAAGCCCCTCATCAAGAAGCTGACTCCTAATCTCTGCGGCCAAGTCAAAATAAACGTTCTCACCTTTAACGTCATAATTCTCACGGTGAAACACCCCTGTCCCTTTAACCGTCCATTCATCTCCCGACTTCCTGAAATACTCACGGCCTATGCACGGCCCTATCCAAGCATGAGACTCAATGACTGCATCACCGCCGAAAATTTCACGTATTAATCTTAATCCTTCGCGCGAAATGTTAAGGACAGTACCCTTGTAGCCCGAATGAAGAATCATTACCCAATGAGGCGAAATTCCCCAGAGCATTACGGGAGCACAGTCAGCGAATCTCAATGATGCTCTTACGTTCGGAACGGTCAGCAAAATTCCGTCGGCTTCAGGTTTTGAGGGCAGTGAAAATTCTGAGAGTGTTTCATCGTCAACAAGAATAATATTTTTGCCGTGAACCTGCGAAGGCATTACGTGAGGCAGCGAATCGGCCTCAACAGTTTCACCCTTCATGAAGAAATTTGCCGTGATAAATTCGGGAGTTAATATGTGCATATGTAAAGAACGCTCCTTTGTGTTAAGATTACCGAAAATTTTTTTAGACGTGAGGAATTTTATATGAATTTGGATTTTTTTACAGTCGCCTCTAACTTAATCAGCCTATTCTTTTTAATCGCTGCAGGATTCATTGCCGTAAAAACAGGAGTGTTAAAGCCCGAAGCATCATTACATTTTTCGTCATTGCTGCTTATGATCACACTGCCCTGCACGATATTCACCTCACTCGTCCAAAGAGAATACGATCCGTTATTCGTTAAGGACGGAATAATAACTATCGTTTCAGGAATAGTACTCTTAATCTCAATGCTGTACATTTCGAGACTGCTCGCTAATCTCTCAGGAGTCCCTAAAGGCAGAAGAGGTATCTGGGCATTCGTCTGCACTTACAGCAATTCGGGATTCATGGGGTTCCCGATAGCGTTATCGCTTTTCGGCAATGAGGGACTGGCACTGGCAGTGATGTTCAACATAGCATTTAATCTGACGCTTTACACACTCGGAGCGATTGAGATAATCCGCGACAATCCTGACCGTGATTCAAAAAGCCTCAACATGAAAGCAATAATCTTCAGCAATATTAACATTGCTACAGTTTTAAGCCTGATATTCTATTTCGGCAGGATTAAAGTCCCTTCGGCCTTTATCGTACCTGTCAAGTATCTTTCGGATATAACTACTCCTATTTCGATGCTCATAATAGGCATTGCATTAGCACATTCAAAAGCCTCTGACCTTTTGACAGATATTCATACCTGGACGGCTTCAGCGATGAGGCTTTTGGTTTACCCGTTAATACTCTGCGGAATACTAAAGATTTTCCCGTTGAGCAGTAATCCTCTTGTTGCAGCAGTCCTGGTACTCATTAACGCGATGCCGGGTGCAAGCGTTACAGCAGTGTTGTGCAAAATGTATCACAGTGATATTGATTTTGCAGCACGGAGCATGTTCATTCAGAATTTGGCGTGCATGGTTACGATACCGTTAGTGTGTACGATGATTTAGTGAGAAGTGATATGTGTGATAAAATAGGGACAACGTTGAGGGGAGTTGAACCCTATTCAGTTAAAAATTACTCCCGGCTTAACCAAAAAGCCTATCCCAAAGAAGTAACGTAGTAAGGATAAAACTAATCAGCCAGTGGAGGACAGTTAAGAAGGACTTAATCTTGCGGATCAGTTTCTTTCCTGCCCTCCTCCGGGATTTCTTGGAGCTTTTGCCCAATTCAATCACCAGATTCCTACAGGGTAAACTTCCCGCTCGAGACGTTCCCTGTGCCCGCCTCCGGGCCCCTCGTGAAAAATATTATACTATACACATAACTGATATAATGCCCTCTGAATACTCACAGGAGGTGCGGACATGTTCACACTCAACCCCGAAAAAATATACTTCTTCGACGGCGCAATGGGTACGATGTTACAGGCAAGAGGCTTAAAGCTCAGAG
>JAFTBA010000342.1 GCA_017458545.1 Synergistaceae bacterium
CAAATCCAACTGAACCGCCCAGACTTTTTTCATTTCGGGCGAAACGTAATATCCGCACCTCTCCTCACCCTGAAAAAAACTTTCAGGTATATCAAGTTTTATGTTCATGATTTCCTCCTTTCAACATAACAAAACCGTGAAGGTTTCACAGTCATCAACATGAAACTTTCATCAGGTAGTCAAGGCACGTTCTTACCCCGAAAGCAGTTGCACCTTTCGGATAGATTCCATATTCCTTGTCGCGGAAGTCAACCCCTGCAATATCCATATGCGCCCACGCAATTCCCTCAGCAACAAACTCCTTCAGGAACAACGCCGCAAATATAGCACCGCCGTACCTTTCACCTGAGTTCACGAGGTCGGCAAAAGGAGACTTCAAACTCTCTGATATATGTTCGTCCTCAAGTGGCATTCTCCAGTAAGGTTCACCCCTGCGTTCCGAAGACTCTAGTATCTTCCCTGCTAAATCGTCATCGTTCGCAAAAAGTCCGGCCCTATATTTCCCAAGTGCAACAGCACACGCACCTGTCAGCGTTGCCATGTCGATAATAACATCGGGCTTCAATTCGCTGGCAACACAAAGCGCGTCAGCAAGTACTAATCTTCCTTCAGCGTCAGTGTTATTGATCTCGATTGTCTTGCCGTTACGGGCAGTGATAATATCGTCAGGACGATACGAACTCCCAGAAGGCATGTTCTCGGCGCATGTCATGAAACCGTGTACTTCAACATTAACTCCCAGTTCGGCAGCACCTTTCATTATTCCGAGAACATTGCACGCTCCTGTCTTATCGCCCTTCATCGTCAGCATATAGTTATCGGGTTTAATGTTCAGTCCTCCGCTGTCAAACGTTATTCCTTTCCCGACAAATGCTATTTTCTTTGACGGTGTACCTTTGGGCTTATAGGTCAGATGAATCAGACGGGGCGGATTCTTTGAACCGCTCCCTACTGCGAGCAATGCTCCCATTTTTTCATCGGCTAGTCTCTTTTCGTCCCATATTTCGCACTCAAGACCGTATTCTTTTGCTAAATCCTGAGCTTTTTCGGCCATTGTTGAAGGACAGACGGCACAGCCCGGTTCATTTGCGATTGAACGCGCGAATATCTGAGCGTCAGCTAACTTAATTCCTGCTGAAACTTCGTCAGCATTGTAAACGTCTGAATATATTTCGGTGAGTGAGAAAGGTTCGTAATCCTTGCCCTTAGTCTTGTAACTGTCGAAAACATATCCGCATAATTCTCCTGCCTCGCCTAATGCGAATGACAAGCCTTCATATTCTTTGAGGTGTGAAATGAGAACTGAGGCTTTAACGCCGTGATTTTTGCCGATTGAACGGAGTCCCCAAGCGAGAGAGTCGCGGATTAAGTTTAAGGAGCATTTTTCTTTTTTGCCCAGACCGATTAAGTATAAGCAGCCTTCGGTTAAGGGGACTCTGAGGAGAGAGCCTTTTTTGCCGTTGAAGTCTTTGCGCGAAACGAGGACTGAAAGAATATCCCTCATTTCTTCGCCGAAAGAGTTAAGATTCTCGCAGTCCTCTTCACGCAGGAGCAATAACAGCGAATCGAATGACGTGTTATTTTCCCGTAGACTAATCTGCATTAACGGCCCTCTTAACGAAACCAGACTTCAGGCATTTGGTGCAGACTTTAACTTTCAAGAGTTCGCCGTCACCTGCATCGATTCTGACGGTCTGAAGGTTGATGTTCCAGCGTCTTCTGGTATGACGGTTTGAATGACTTACTGCATTTCCTGAAGCAGGTCCGCGCCCGCAGCATTCACAAAATTTAGCCATGATGATAAATCCTCCGTTGCATGTGAAAAATTCATTAGGTTATTATAGCATTAAGGCTGAATTTTCAGTGAGGCAGTTGGTGTTGAAGAGAGGAGATTTTTATTCGGGCTTATGTGCAGATTAACTGAACAGCCTTATTCAGAGTTTACAAACACAAAAAACGGGCTGTGCAAATAAACACAACCCGTTTTCATTTTGTTTATTTTCTTTGCGACTTTTACGCTGCCTCTATACTGCTGACATCATATCCTGCTTCA
This sequence comes from Synergistaceae bacterium, assembly GCA_017458545.1. Classification (GTDB taxonomy): domain Bacteria; phylum Synergistota; class Synergistia; order Synergistales; family Aminobacteriaceae; genus JAFUXM01. The sequence continues at coordinate 2,054 of JAFTBA010000342.1, forward strand.
TCAACAGCTGCTATTATCGCAGTATCAGCAACGTCCTTCGACAATGTTACTACTGCTGTGTTCGTTTCAAGACTCACTTCAGCCGATGCAACACCGTCAAGCCCTTCAAGTGCTTCTTTGACATGGGCAACGCATTTCTCGCAGCCCATACCTTCAACATGTACTGTCTTCTTCATGACCGGTATCTCACGCTGCTTTGCGGTAAGTCCTGAAGTAGAATATCAGTGCGAACAATACTGCAACACCGATTCCGATTCCGTAAGCGAGATTCCTCTCAAGCATCAGATAGCACTCAGGAGCAATGCAGAAATATGTTACGCTTACCGCCGACATGAACGTTGCAGGAACAGCTGCCATAAGGCTTGCACCTGCGCTTACGTTGTTGCAGAGGTAAACTGCACCTGCCCATAAAGCTATCATTGCAAGAGTCTGGTTTGACCACGAGAAGTAACGCCATACTATTCCGTAGTCAAGGAACGAAATTGCATATCCTGCTCCGAGTAACGGCAATGCAAGAAGGAGTCTCGGTGCCATACCCTTCTGGTCAATCTTGAACCAGTCGGCAAGTGTCAGTCTAGCACTCCTGAACGCCGTATCTCCCGAAGTAATCGGACATGCTACGACTCCGAGCAATGCAAGAATACTACCTACAGGCCCTAACAGTCCTACTGAAATCTGGTAAACACTCGTTGAGTTTCCTCCGCCTACTGCTAAAAGTCCTGCCGTTGAGAAACCGCCGTCAGTCGCATTATAGAACGCTATACCTGCACTTGCCCAAATGAGCGCGATAATTCCTTCGGCAACCATTGCTCCGTAGAATACGAACCTTCCCTGACGCTCAGACGTTAAGCAGCGAGCCATTAACGGCGACTGGGTAGCATGGAATCCTGAGATTGCTCCGCAAGCAACTGTGATGAACATTAACGGCCAGATAGGCATTGAGTCGGCTTTAGGGTGCATGTTGTAGAGACCTTCCCAAAGTTCAATCATGGGCTTAGTTCCCTGAATATGATTGTAAACCGTTACGCCTCCGATTCCGATAGCCATGAAGATTAAGCACAGGCCGAATACGGGATAAATTTTGCCGATAACTTTGTCGATTGGCAGGAGTGTTGCGAGGAAGTAATAGACGAGTATTACAACAGTGAGAATCTTAGTCCATTCAGCAGCGGTATAACCCATTGCCGTAGCAGGAGCAGCACCGGCTGCAGCACCTACAGCACCGCTGGTACCCTGAGTAACCATGAGGGCAAGCAGTCCTGCAGGACCTACCATGAAGACGACTCCGACCATAACGAGGAGTACTACCGAGAAAAGTCTCATTACCTGAAGCATGAAGCCTCCGAGATATTTTCCGGTAATCTCCGAAACGCTTGCGCCGTCATTCCTCATTGAGAGCATACCGACCATGTAATCATGAACAGCTCCGGCGAAGATTGTTCCGAAAACTATCCAGAGATAGACCTGAGGCCCCCAGATTGCTCCGGTCAGAGCACCGAATATAGGCCCTAAACCGGCAATGTTAAGGAGCTGAATGAGGAACGCTCTTCCTGCCGAAATAGGCACGAAGTCTACGCCGTCAGGGTGAGCAACGCAAGGTGTCTGTCTGTCATCAGGACCGAAAATCTTGTTGACGACAGCACCGTAAATCATGTAGCCGAGTATAAGAATTACAAGGCCGCCAAGAAATGAATACATGAATAAATTTTCTCCCTTCTTAATGTGGTAGTATTATGACAAAGAAATTTTAGACCATTCGTAAATTAAATCAAGCACTCATTAAGGAGGTATATTAAACATGTCAGCACGTCCTGAAAAGACATTAGGAGTACTCGGAGGAATGGGGCCTGCAGCTTGTGCCGAATTTCTCCGCATATTAGCGCGCGATTGTCCTGCCGAAAACGATTCGCAGCACCCCAGAATCATAATGCTCTCAGACCCCGATACTCCCGACAGGAGCGACGGCCTTATGGGTATAGGCCCTGATCCGTTGCCTGTAATCCGCAAGAACCTTCTCACTCTCGTTGAATGGGGTGCGGATGTTCTGGCAGTTCCGTGCAACACAGCTCATTATTTCATCGACAGGTTCAGAGATGAACTGCCTGTACCGTTAGTGCATATTGTTGAGGCAACTGTTGAAGCCGCTAAGGAACTGAGTCGGGGTAACTGCTCATGGTTATTGGCGACTGACGGGACTCAGAAGAGCATGATTTACCCTGAGTGCGCTCAGAGAATGCAGTATCATTTTCTGAGGCCGTCCCGTGAACAGCAGGATAAGATTCAGTCATGTATACGTTACGTTAAGGCAGGTGATATGAAGACTGCAGGAGATATTATGCGCGGAGTAGTGAGCGAGTTGTGGCGCGAACGTGATGTTCCCGTAACAATGGGATGTACTGAGCTTCCGTTAGCGTATGGGGCTTCTGGACTGCCTGAGGAGCGTCAGGTTTCGAGCCTTAAAGCACTGAGTGATAAGTGTATCAGTGTGCTTTACGGGGTGTGATGTTATAATCAGCCGTAAAATTTCACACGAAAGGATTTGAATTGTAACATGCCGTATGAAGATGATGAGCAGGAATTATCATTGCTCGATATATTTCATATTTTGTGGAAACGGAGGGGGTTAATATTTTTACTGACGTTTCTTTTCGGAGCAGGGGCTACAGCGTATGCGTTTTTAGCACCGTTCATCTACAGGGCTGAATGCAGAATACTTCCTCCGGGAGGCAGCAGCGGAGGAGGAATGACGGCACAGTTGGGAGGACTTGCAGAGTTAGTCGGACTTTCAGGCAGAGCTACAACTGGTCAGATGATGCTTGGAATTCTGAAAGGTAATTCAGTTGTTGACGCTATTATTGATAAGTTTAACTTGATGGAGGAATATAAGCAGGAGATACGTCTCGATGCAAGAACGGCAACGCTGAAAAATCTTGAGGCTACAGAGGACATTCAAAGCGGTATCCTTAGTGTTGCATTTCTTGACAAAGACCCTCAAAAGGCCGCTGACATAGCAAACGCGTTGGTCGAAGAGTTACAGCTTAAAATGCGTGAAGTTGCAGTGAACACTGCACAGGAAAGACGTACATTTTTCGAGAACCAGC
>JAFTBA010000343.1 GCA_017458545.1 Synergistaceae bacterium
AACTGGGTAAGGGTGAATGGCTTTACCTGATAATGGGACGCGACAAGATGAACGGTGAAAACATAGGTTCTCTCATTAACATTCTGGATTATGCGCGTGAGAATAACATACTCTACCTCAAGGACGGTTACACGAAACGTAGCGGAAAAGAGATTCAGGTCTTTGACGGAATAAAAGCAATGCTTGAGTTCACAAGGGTGCTTCACCCTACAGGCGACATTTACAACGGCGAAATATTCAGGAACATACCTGACCGCACAAGATACTACGAAATTTCCGACATGTACCCTGAGAATTACATCAAGCATTACCTCCTGCTGAGGGGTAAAGGTGCTTATGTTATGAGCGGCGTACATATTTTCGAGAATAATTACTCATCTCTTGTTGACTTCTCCAAAGTTAAGTCTAGCGTTGAAAGTAAGAAGGATATTTCCAGCGTTTACTTTTCCCCGAAAAGAAGAACGGTTCAGAATTTAGAACTTATAGATATGATTGACGGCGATGAGACATTCAGTCAGGATGAACGCGATTTGTATTTCAGCACCAGGTTCAGAAATATTACGAACTTCGTATCTCTTTTATGGCTCGGGTGGTGTTCGGATTACTTATGGATGGCGCATTACGGTCACAAAATAAGGAATGTAAGTATCCGTGAAATGGTCAGCAATATATTCACAGCCTGCAAAGACACTAAGACTCATCTTCAGGAAAAAGGAACGCTCACGCCGAAAAGACAGCGGATAATTCGTTATTGTTTTGTTAAAGCGTTATTCAGAGCCGTTGTTTATTACCCTATAAGAGCAGTTGCAAAAAAAATCCTTGAGCCGCTTGGAATTTGGAGCTTACTTATGCGTGGAAGAGAATAAAAATCCCTCCCCTTTAACACAGAGGAGGGAAAAATTTTATCAGCCGTTAAATCCCTGCAGCCTTTCTCAGAATCTCAGCTCTGTCAGTTCTCTCCCAAGCAGGCATCTCAGGAAGGTCAATCCTCCCCATATGCCCGTAAGCAGCCAGAGCCTTATACTGAGGTTTTCTCAGCTCCAAGTCCCTGATTATCGCGGCAGGTCTGAAATCGAAGCATTCACGCAGCAGTTTAACGATTTTGTCCTCGCTGATTTTGCCTGTACCGAAAGTGTTGACGTTCAGCGAAACGGGTTCAGCGACTCCTATTGCGTAAGCTACCTGTATCTGGCACTCGTCAGCAATCCCCGAAGCAACGATGTTTTTCGCGGCGTAACGTGTCATGTACGCTCCGCTTCTGTCGACCTTAGTTGGGTCTTTACCGCTGAACGCTCCGCCTCCGTGAGGCACCCAGCCGCCGTAAGTGTCAACGATAATTTTCCTTCCAGTTAAACCCGAATCGGCAGCAGGTCCGCCCTTAACGAATCTTCCTGTAGGGTTGACGAAAATTCTAGTGTTCTTGTCGATTAACCCTGCAGGTACTACGGGAGTTATTACGTGGTTAATCATATCCTCGCGTATCTGTTCGAGTGCTGCTGTCGGAGCGTGCTGTGTTGAGACTACTATTGTGTCGGCGTGAACAGCTTTTCTGTTCTCGTAACGCAGTGAAACCTGAGTCTTTCCGTCAGGTCTGAGATATGAGAGCGTACCGTCTTTGCGTACTTTCGTGAGCTGTCTGGCAAGAGCATGTGATAACGCTATGGGCATTGGCATGAACTCTTTTGTTTCGTTCGTTGCGTAACCGAACATCATTCCCTGATCTCCTGCGCCTGTTTTGGCAATGTCCTCTTCGCCTATGTTTGAATCGTTGCGCACTTCAATAGCGTTGTCGACACCCTGAGCAATATCTCCCGACTGTTCGTCAATCGCCGTTAAAACCGCGCAGGTCTCACCGTCAAAGCCGTATTTAGCACGGGTGTAACCTATACCGTTAATTATTTCGCGTGCAATTTTGGGAATGTCAACATAAGTTTTGGTGCTGATTTCGCCCGCAACAACTACGAGTCCTGTTGACACTAAAGTCTCGCAAGCAACGCGTCCCATAGGGTCATCGGTTAAAATTGCATCGAGTACTCCGTCTGAAATCTGATCCGCAACTTTATCGGGGTGTCCTTCAGTTACTGATTCCGATGAAAAAATAAAACTGTCTGCCATTTATATTACCTCCATAAAAAAAATGTACTCTCCCGAACGATTCAAGAGAGTACACGGTTTTAGTTCTTAATTGTCCCTCTCTCTCATCATTCAGCTTTGACTTGCTGCCGATATTGGCACCTGATTAAACAGGTTGCCGGGCTTCACAGGGTCGGTCCCTCCGCCTCTCTCGATAAGAGTGTTTTAGTTACGGCCGTTAAATTAACGTTCTGCTACTTTGAGTACAACTCGACCGCGAGTATTTCCGTTACGTCTATGGGCAGTTCCTCGCGCATAGGTTCACGGATTAATTTTGCGCTGAACTGAGCTTTGTCCTTCTCAAGGTAAGGAACGTTGAACGAAACGAGTCCGTTGAAATTGGCTTCGATTAACGGGTTAGTTCTGGTTTTTTCCTTGAGTGTGATTACGTCGTTGACTTTAACGCCGTAGGAAGGAATATCGACTTTGTTACCGTTGACGAGGACATGTCCGTGAGTAACGAGCTGTCTTGCCTGACGGATTGAACGTGCGAATCCTGTTCTGTAAACGAGGTTATCGAGTCTGCATTCAAGAGCTTTGAGAAGCGCAACGCCTGTCATTTCGTCGCTCTTGCTTGCCTTGTCGAAATACCTTGCGAACTGACGCTCAAGTATTCCGTAATAGGCTTTGATTTTCTGTTTCTCCAAAAGCTGGAGGCCATACTGAGAAACTTTCTGGCCTGTACGAGCTGCGCTGGCTGCCGCATTCTTTTTTGTGTCTGAACGCTTGAGTGCCTTCGGATGTCCGCAGACATTAACGCCCAGATGACGGCATAATTTGAATCTTGGTTCTCTGCGTGTTGCCATTTGAAAGTTTATACACTCCCTGAAATTTTGTTATTTGTCATTAACTGTGTGAGTTTAACATCTGGCCATGAAAAAGTAAAGTTTACAGCTCATGAAAAGAGGGTTTCATTTTGTCGAACGTACAGAATCTCCGAAAGCCTATGCCTTTTAGAATCGCTGTTGCCTCGTCCATGTGTGAGTAAATATATTCGGGGCTGTGAGCATCGCTGCCTAACGAAAGAATCTCACCCCCCAAATCATGATAGAGTTTCAGGATTTCACGGCTCGGCTGCGTGTCGGTCAGTCCGTAACGCCATGATGATGTGTTGAGTTCGATACCCTTTCCGTCATTGATTGCCTCAGTCAGAATCTCAGCGATTATGTCTTTAGCCTTCTCGAATGGATATACCCCTGCCATGTCGTAACGTACAATCACATCGAGATGTGCAAGCACTGAGTAATCATGATAGCACCTCACGACATTTAACAGTTCTTCGTAATACCGTTACAGAAGACTTATAAAAAGTTATTAGCTTTTCGCTAAAAATTAACTTTCACGCTTCTTTCCTCATTCATCGCGTCCGCTTTCACGATGGTCTGCTACTTACGTTTGGTATAACGCTCCAGAGGCTTCAATTCCCGGCTAACGTACCGGTACATATCAATAATTCCGTGTCAGTGGCTGATTATTGATTTTCCATATTGATACAAATTTATGCTGGCATTCAAATCTCGGTCTATCACTGCTCCGC
>JAFTBA010000344.1 GCA_017458545.1 Synergistaceae bacterium
AACAGGAGAATATCAACTCATGAACAATACAATACTCACTTACGAGACAGTATCGCTCGATGAAAACGAATGCTCACTCTTAATCCTCGACCAGACTAAATTACCGTCATCAATAAACATTCTTCACCTCACTGACATTCATGACATTTGGAACGCTATTTACACCCTTCAGGTTAGAGGCGCACCTGCTATCGGTGTAGCTGCTGCATTCGGACTCTACCTCGAAGCACTCAAGATTGATACTGACGATTACACGTTGTTCAACGAGAAGTTCACTCAGGCTAAAGACTACCTCAATTCCGCAAGACCTACAGCCGTCAATCTCTCTTGGGCGTTAAACCGTCTAAGCAAAACCGTTACCGTCAACAGCAGCAAGACCGTTCCCGAAATCAAAGAGCTTTTACGCCTCGAAGCACTCGCAATAAAATCCGAAGATACTCAGACCTGCAGGCTCATCGGTGAACACGGCCTTACCCTCATAAAAAACGGCGACGGAATATTAACACATTGCAACGCAGGACAGTTAGCCACCTCCAAATATGGAACTGCCTTAGCTCCTATTCATCTCGGACGCGAAAAAGGTATGAATTTTAGAGTCTATTGCGATGAAACAAGACCCCTGCTCCAGGGCGCAAGGCTCTCAGCTTTTGAGCTTATTGCTGACGGGGTTGATACTACGTTAATTTGCGACAACATGGCCTCGCAGGTCATGAAAAACGGCTGGGTTAATGCCGTCTTTGTAGGGTGCGACAGGGCTGCCGCTAACGGCGACTGCTGTAACAAAATAGGTACTTCAGGACTCGCTGTTCTCGCTAAACATTACGGAATACCGTTCTATGTTTTCTGTCCTGCCTCAACAATAGATATGACACTCAAAACAGGTGATGAAATAGTCATTGAACAGAGACCTTCGGAGGAAGTTACAGAGATGTGGTACTCAAAACGTATGGCTCCTGATGATGTTAAGGTTTACAATCCTGCATTCGATGTTACGGAACATGAACTGATTACGGGGATAGTTACTGAGTTCGGAATAGCAAGACCCCCTTACACTGAGAGCCTCAGCAAAATTTTTCAGGATAAAAGAGACTTCCAGTAATCAGAATTTTTCTCAGGCTGAAACTCCGTTAATCTCGCAACGTATTTCCCTAATATATCGGTCTCAAGGTTGATTACGCTTCCTGCTTTGAGACCTCCTAATGTCGTTGCCTCTAACGTTGACGGTATAAGCCCAACAGAAAAACTCCTGTTCCCTGCGTCAATAACCGTCAGGCTCACTCCGTCAATCGCTACTGAACCCTTGCTGACGATTCCGCGTAACAGTTCGGGATTCTCAGGGACGAATACGGCCTCCCTAGTCTCAGTTCCGACTATCTCCCTCAGAGTCGCAACACCGTCAACATGGCCTAGCACCAAATGACCGTCAAGCCTGTCAGTGAGTTTCATTGCGCGTTCGAGATTAACGCGCGTTCCCGGACGAATACCTTTCCCGAACCACGTACGCATGAATGTCTCCTGCATCATCTCAACATCAAACGTACCTGAATCATTCCGCGTTACAGTGAGACATGCACCGCTCACGCTGACAGACTGACCGATGAAGAGTTCGCCCGAAATGCCCGACTCAACCGTAAGACTGTAATATGTCCCTTTACGGCTGAACCTCCTTATCGTTCCAATGGTCTCTATAAGTCCGGTGAACATGTTAATCTTCCCTCCGTCATAATGTCATCGCCTAATGTTTGAGTTTTTGTTGATGTGAGTCTGAATGCTCTGTTTACGTCACTGAATTTCATGTTGAGACTGAAGCCTTTTCCTTCACCGAGTATTCGCGGCGAAATAAACAGCGTCATATAATCTGCGAGTTTTTCACGGAGAAACGCGCTCAGAATTTCGGGGCCTCCCTCAACCATAAGATTAAGCACTCCCCTGTCAACAAGGAATTTCAACGCCGACTTTAAATTAACATATTCACCTTCGGACGGAAAAGTTACTATTCCTGCGCCCGATTCAACGAGTGCTTTTGTTTTGTCGGGGTCTGCACGTGATGTTGTGAGGATTAAGCATTTGCTGTCATCACTGATAATTTTTG
>JAFTBA010000055.1 GCA_017458545.1 Synergistaceae bacterium
AACGTTCTTCATCTTCACGGCGAACTCACCAAAGTAAGACCAGTTAATGACGAAAGGGAAAGCAAAATAATTGACATAGGCTACAGGGCAATGGCTTACGGCGAAAAGAATGATGACGGCGAATTACTGAGACCGCATATAGTATGGTTCGGTGAAGCTGTCCCTGCTATAAGTGAGGCAGCAAGACTCGTTAGGAGCGCGGATATTTTCGCGGTAGTAGGGTCGTCATTAGTGGTTTATCCTGCTGCAGGACTGGTTCACGATTTAAGGGGAGGAACAAAAGCATACCTCATTGACCCTGCAGATGTCGAAGTACCTTCTTGGCTTAATTTCAGAGTCATTAAGGAACCTGCTTCAACAGGAGTCGCTAAGATGAGGGATGAACTGTTGAAAGAGTTTGTTTAACACGAAGTTAAGCACAAAAAAAGTTCCCCTCAATTCTCAGAGAGGAACTTTAATTTTTTTGACTCTTCCTTCCTGTAACAGGGAGCCTCAAAAATTCACACTCTAATCCTCATTCAGCACCTTCGCGCAGCGTTTGCACAATCCGTGCTCATTAGGGTGTTCCTCATACTTCCAGCAGCGCGGACACTTAGAGCCTTCCGCAAACTTTCCTGCAACCTCAAAGCCTGTCTCACCGTCAGCAAACTTAACGGGAAGACTCAATTCGTCAGCCCATTCAAATTTAGACACTATCACTATGTCAGCAAGCTCTTCGGCACTGAATGCCTCCTCTAATTTCCTGAGACCTTCAGCCCTCTTAACCTGCACTGACGCTTCAAGCGATGTCCCTATAGTCTTGGCCGCTCTCATAGTCTCAAGCATTCGGCTCACAGCACCCTTCAGCACAACAGCTTCGCCCCACAAGGCATTGAGTCCGTCATCGAGCTTTGATTTGTCCTGTTCGGGGAAGTCAGCGAGGAACACGCTCTCAGGCAATGACTCATCGGTCTTCCTCATTTCCTGCCATATCTCTTCGGCTGTGAAACTCAGCAAGGGCGCAATCATTCGCGTTAAGCACGAAAGTATCTCGTTCATAGCAGTCTGTGCGCTCCGTCTCGTCAATGAATCCTCAGCCTCAACATATAACCTGTCCTTGCTGATGTCCAGATAGAACGCCGAAAGCTCGTTCACGCAGAACGAATGTATCAGTGACACAGGTACATGGAACTCGTATTCGTCTAACGCCTCGCGTACCCTCGCTATTATCCTGTGTAACCTGTCTAATATCCATTTGTCCATTGAGAGCAGCGACTCATAAGGCACTGCGTTTTCTTTCCTGAAATCGTGAAGGTTACCCAGAAGGAAACGTGCAGTGTTGCGAATCCTCCTGTAAGTTTCGGATAACGTTTTCAGAATGTCATTAGAGATTCTCACATCGTTCCTGTAATCAGTTGACGCTACCCATAATCTGAGTATGTCAGCTCCGAACTGATTACAGACATCGGCAGGTGCTACTGTGTTGCCGAGAGACTTGGACATTTTGCGGCCCTTTCCGTCAAGCGTGAAACCGTGTGTTAATACTTCCCTGTAAGGTGCCTGACCTTTTATAGCCGTTGCAGTGAGTAATGATGACTGGAACCATCCGCGATGCTGGTCGCTTCCCTCAAGGTACATATCGCAAGGCCATGAGAGTCCGAATTTTTCGTTTAACACCGAGATGTGAGACACTCCTGAGTCGAACCATACATCGAGAATGTTGCTGTCTTTTTCAACGTTATGAGAACCGCATTTATCGCAGCATGATTTTTCGCCGAATAATGACTCGAGACTTTCACGCCACCATATTGAAGTGCCGTCGGGTGAAGTTTTAACTTTTTCAGCGAGCATTCTGATTCTGGCGGGAGTCAGTGTGAAAGCTCCGCAGTCCTTGCAGTGAATCGCAGGAACAGGGATTCCCCAGACTCTTTGCCTGGAAATGCACCAGTCAGAACGGGAACTTACCATGTTGAAAATCCTGTCGCGCCCCCAATCAGGTATCCATTTAACTTCGCTGTCGATAATTCTCAATGCTTCGTCCCTGAACTGTTTAACGTTAATGAACCACTGATCCGTAGCGCGGAAGATTACGGGTTTTTTGCACCTCCAGCAATGGGGGTAACTGTGCGAAATTTTCCCGAAGCCTAAGAGCCTGCCTTTTTCGCGGATTAACTCAATAGCTTTTTTGCCTCCGTCATCAAGACTCATTCCTCCGACAATCTGCATATCCTTCTCGAATTTTCCTGCGTGGTCAACAGAACTGTAAACGTTTAACCCGTAACGCACACCCGTCTCGTAGTCCTCAACGCCGTGTCCGGGTGAAGTGTGAACGCAGCCCGTACCCGTTTCAAGTTCAACGTAATCAGCAAGCACTACTAACAGCTCATGTTCATAGAACGGGTGAAGGGGTTTTAAGCGTTCAAGCTCTGCACCTTTAACGACTAAGAGAGGTTCGCCGAAATTCAAGCCTGTGTTCTTAGCGACAGCGTCCTTCAGTTCGCAGGCGAAAGCATAGACTTTACCGTCAGCCTCGTAGAAACCGTAATCATATCTGGGGTGAACTGCTACGGCTGCACTTGAGGGGAGAGTCCAAGGGGTAGTAGTCCAAATTACGATGAATGTGTCGCGTCCTTCGAGCTGAGGGAATTTTTTGTGAGCGTCAGGCAGCGGGTAAGCGACGTAAACTGAAGGGCTGTCCTCATCCCAATACTCAATCTCACCTGCGGCTAATGCAGTCTGGCAGTCGGTGCACCAGAAGACGGGTTTAAGTCCCCTGTAGATTAAGCCTTTTTCTACCATGTCGGCGAAAGCGTGAAGCTCTAAGTGTTCATATTCGGGGTCGAGTGTGATGTAAGGGTGTTCCCATTCTCCGAGAACGCCTAAACGTTTGAACTCTTCGCGCTGAACATCGAGGTAATGCAATGCAGTCTCTTTGCATTTTGCGCGGAGTTCAACAGGGTCGACACCTGTACCGAGTTTAGAGAGTCCGCCGTCTTTGAGCGAACGCAGCTCGATGGGTAAACCGTGAGTGTCCCAGCCGGGGACGTAAGGGGTGTAATGACCTGTCATTGTTTTAGACTTAACGATGAAGTCCTTGAGTATTTTGTTGAACGCCGTACCGATATGAATATCGCCGTTAGCATAGGGGGGACCGTCATGGAGCTGGAAACGTTCGTGAGAATGTTCACGGGCGTGAAGTGCTTTGTGATAGATGTCATGAGAGTCCCAGAACTCAAGGAATGACGGTTCACGTTTAGCGAGGTTTGCGCGCATAGGGAAATCGGTAACGGGCAAATTCAAAGTGTCCTTGTAATCTTTCTGTTCCATTTTAATTTTTTAGCCTCCTCAATAATTTCTGTGTAAATAATTTACAGATATTATCACAAAAATTTTCAGTGGCTAAATTTTTATGGTGCTATGGGGATTCTGCGTCGGATTTATTACGGGAAAAATCAGGAGGTTAATTTTCAAGTATTCTATTTCTTCTGAACTCGGCCATGTATTTTATCATTTCCTCTTCGGAGTCCCAGCCTTTATCATCTCCTATCAGTTCCTGAATATCCTTGAAAGCCTGTTTGATAGTGTTAGCTGTCTTTCTGTTGTCGTAAAGGAAACGTATATAACTCAATGCGTGTTAGTAATCTTCCTCATTGAGTCCTGCGAGCAAGCTGCTGATTTCAAACGCGCTGTAATTATCGGGCATTAATTTTTCACCTCTTACTGAAAATTTTACAATTTTTATTCTACACTATCGGCTGTTGTCAATCATTCTCAAGGACATTAAGTCTCTGAGAGCTTATCCTGAAAGCTGACACGCCTATG
>JAFTBA010000345.1 GCA_017458545.1 Synergistaceae bacterium
GCTCCGCAGTCAGGACATAATAACGATTTATCCATTCTACGGGCATTTATCACTTTCCTGTTTATCAGCTTGTCCAGAAGCAATGCTATTGCGTCAGGTATTGACCTCGCTACATGGTCATCATCGCATTCAAGCATCCAATACTCTTTACCCGATAACCCCTTCAGCGTATCAATAAAATCTTCCAAACTGCACCCGGAACGCAGCCCTATCGAAATTACTCTCGATAACGCTTCCGTCATCGCTTTCATCTCTGAACCGCTCTTCCCTACGTTGATGAATATTTCAAACGGCTCTTTACCGTCCAAATTCAACGTTATATATATACTTCCCCATGGCGTTGTATCTTTTATCGTCTTTCCGAATACTACTAAGCCGGGACGCTCTTTCACTTTCCTGTATTTCTCGTCTGCTTCAGGGTCTTTCACATCATCACCCTTCTTCACCTCTATAGGCTGGAACGAACGTGAACCGTCACGGTATATAGTTATTCCCTTACAGCCCATGTCGTAGCAATCCCTATACACTCGTCTCACATCATCAACTGTTGCGCTGTTAGGCAAATTAACTGTCTTGCTTATTCCGCTGTCTACAAAATGCGCAAATATACCCGTTACATCAACATGCTGCTGAGCAGTTATGTCATACGCCGTTACATATGCAGGGTCTGACAAATGCCCGCCTGTTGAACGGTATTCAGCTCTCATTTCAGGCGTTAAAAGTTTATGCCAAAATTCCCTGTCCTCAAATCCGCTCCCGTCAGTCTTCATAATACGCCTGTTCCATGACCACGCAAAATTAGGCTCTATACCTGAACTCGCGTCTAACAACATCGATATTGAACCGGTAGGCGCTATAGATAACCTCCTGCTGTTACGCATGTTGCCTTTGAACAAATTGCTCAGTATAAACTTCGCGTCCTCAAAATCAAATTCCTCGAGCGTGTTCAAAAGCGTTAATGGTATTTCACCTTCTGCCCTCATCTTACGCAGCATATCACGGTATTCGCCGTTGTTCACGGGAAGTTCATAGCCCTCGAAAAGTTCTCTCACTAACTTGTGTTCAGGGAAAGGGTTTTTACCGGCCTCAGTTACTGTCTGTATCGTTGCGCTCAATGCTGAACGCGCCATGTTTCCTGCAAGTTTTCTGCAGAATACACGGAACTTGTCTGAACCGTATGTTATTCCCTGCATTATCGACGCGTCTGCTAATCCCATTATCCCTAATCCTACGGGCCTTATTGATTTCGTGCGTATTCCTATCTTCTCCAAAGGGTATGAACATGCGTCTATCACTAAGTCCAAATAGTACATTGAACGGTAAACCTGTCCGTTGAATTTTTCCCAGTCGAATTTACCTTCAGAGTTCACGAACATTTCAACGTTTATTGAACCGAGATTACAGCTCGTGAAATTAGGCAGAGGCTGTTCTCCGCAGGGATTAGTAGCTTCTATTTCCCATTCGGTACCGCCCTTCTTCAAAATATTGTCCTGCCTCGCACGGTCTATGAAAAATACTCCGGGGTCTCCGCGTTTCCATGCAGCCTCGCAGATATGGTTCATAAGGTCTTTGGCCTTAACCGTTCTCACTACACTGCCGTCAACACGTGAATGAAGCTCAAAATCATTCTCAGTCCCTGCAGAGTTCATCAGCAAATCTGAAACAGCTACCGATATGTTGAAATACGAGAGTTTACCGTCCTCAGTTTTGCAGTCGATAAAGTCATATATATCGGGATGATCGTCGAATAACATTCCCATCAGTGCAGCGCGTCTTTTACCGCCCTGAACTACGACAGCGCCCATAGTATTCCATGTTTCCATGAAAGATACGGGTCCTGAGGCTTTACCGCCTGTACCGCCTGCTATCTCTGAACTGTGTTCGCGCAAATGTCCGAAATTACCTCCGACACCTCCGCCGAATTTGCTGATGATACTGGCGTTCTTAACACTCTCGAATATTCCCTCGATACTGTCAGGCACTGTTATCACGAAACAGGCAAATAACTGCTGGTTTTTAGTACGTGCATCATAGAGCTTTCTGTAATCGTCATAAGTCATATCATCAGGAGACTTGTAGATTAAATCAGCGAACTCGGGATTTAGAGTTAAACCTGCAGCAGCACTGAACAGACACGGAGAGTTAAACAGAAATCTGCGGTTCAATATGTCGTGAGCAATATTTTTCTCAAGCGTCTGCAGCCATTCATCATCGTCTGAGTAATTCACTTCTGCTGCTGCCACAGTACGCGATACACGCCTCGCAAATTCCTCAAAGCTGCTTTCCTGTCTCACTCCGTTTATCGCTGCATCATATCTGTGGACAAAATAACGCTGACCCAAAAGCCACAGAGCATTATCCGAAAGCCTCGTTATTTCGGAAACTGCAAGTTCCTCACTGTTGATATTCGCGTTGAAGTAGTCCTTTATATTTTGTCTGCCCATTTTTTTGAATTTCTGTCCCCTTTCCCAAAAATTTCAGGAAAAATAATCCCTCAGACCCCCATTTTGAGAGCCTGAGGGTTGCGTCTTCACTTTTTTTTAACTTGAGGTATTTTTGTTACCTTATTTTACACCTTTATTTCATGAACTTCAGGTAAACACCGATGAGCTTAGCAAATAATCCGTTCTCAGGGTTTATGGAAGCGTTCGCAAATTCAAACCTTAATTCTTCGGGCGTAAGTGCCATAAAACTCATTGAAGGCACTGAAAATTCTGCCGTCAATACATAGCGGACTGCCTCAACTACTTCACCGAAACCCATCATCTTTGCCATAGGCATA
>JAFTBA010000346.1 GCA_017458545.1 Synergistaceae bacterium
ATTGACATTAACCCCTTGTATTCGCTAAAATTATCAGGCTGTTTATCATTACAGTAAAAACAGGAAAGGAGGGGAAATCTGCTGCCAATGTTACAGGCAATAAATAATCCCCGAAATTACACAAAAACTTTGACAGCAGAGACTTGTGCCGACAATTAATCAGTTAGTCCGTTTAGGACGAGAAGAAAAGAAATCCAAAAGTAATTCTCCGGCATTGCAGGGTAATCCTGCACGAAGAGGAGTTTGCACCCGTGTTTACACAATAACTCCTAAGAAGCCGAACTCAGCTTTACGCAAGGTTGCGCGTGTCAGACTGACTAACGGCATCGAAGTTACGTCCTACATCCCGGGAATAGGCCACAATTTACAGGAACACTCAGTTGTTCTCGTGAGGGGCGGAAGGGTTAAGGACTTACCCGGTGTACGTTATCACATCATCAGAGGTACTCTCGACTGCGGAGGCGTTGAGAACCGCAAGAGAAGCCGCTCTAAATACGGAGCACGCAGACCTAAAGCCAATTAATACGGGAGGATTACTGAATTATGCCGAGAAAAGGACACATCAAAAAACGTGAACCGCAGCCCGATGTAAGATTTAACAATCCCGCTGCAGGAAGATTCATCAGTGCGTTGATGATGGGAGGTAAACGCAGCGTTGCCGAAAAAATATTTTACGGCGCTCTCGAAGGTGCTGCGGAAAAGTTAGGCGTTGAACCCTTTGAAGTTTTCGAGAAAGCTATGGCTAACGTTACCCCTAATATTGAGGTCAGACCCAGACGCGTAGGCGGTGCTACATATCAGGTACCCGTTGAAGTTACCCCCGCAAGAGGCGTTCAGCTCTCAATAAGATGGATAGTTTCATATGCCCGCGCTAAAAAGGGTATGCCTATGAGTGAAAGGCTCATGCGTGAATTAATGGATGCCTACAAGAATGAAGGTGCTTCAATCAAACGCCGTGATGATACTCACAGAATGGCTGAAGCTAACAGGGCATTTGCACATTACCGCTGGTAGTCTCTCTATGAAATTTTATTTGTGCAGGTGTTAATTTTTGCAGGACATTAGCAAAGTTAGAAACATAGGTATCGCAGCCCATATTGATGCAGGTAAAACTACTACCAGTGAACGCATACTC
The DNA here is from genome assembly GCA_017458545.1 of Synergistaceae bacterium. Lineage (GTDB taxonomy): Bacteria > Synergistota > Synergistia > Synergistales > Aminobacteriaceae > JAFUXM01. Next base: position 1,136 of record JAFTBA010000346.1, read on the forward strand.
TATTACACAGGCAGTAATTACAAAGTCGGTGAAGTTCACGAAGGTAATGCTACTATGGACTGGATGGAGCAGGAACGCGAAAGAGGTATCACTATTACCTCAGCTGCTACTACATGCGCTTGGAAGGGTTATACTATCAACTTAATTGATACGCCAGGCCACGTGGATTTTACTGCCGAAGTAGAGCGGTCACTGCGCGTTCTCGACGGAGTTGTCGCGGTATTCTGCGCGGTAGGAGGCGTAGAGCCTCAGTCAGAAACTGTCTGGAGACAGGCCGATAAATATGACGTTCCGAGAATAGCTTTCGTCAACAAAATGGACAGAATTGGCGCGGATTTCCCTGCTGTCGTTAAAGCCATGCGCGAAAGATTAGGCGCAAATGCTGTCCCCATTCAGCTCCCGATAGGTGCTGAAGACGATTTCGAGGGAATCGTAGACTTAATTGAACAGAAAGCATATTATTTCCCCGGCGTTCTCGGTCAGCCTCCAAGAGAGGGAACTGTTCCCCCTGAACTGGCAATGCCGGCTAAAGAGGGCAGAGACGCTATAATCGAAGCACTTTCGGATTTCAGCGATGACATTATGACCCTCTATCTCGAAGGCAAGCCCGTAAGTTCAGAGTTAATACGCAAAACTATGCGCGAAGCGGTTATCAAACTCAAAGCTGTACCAGTTCTCTGCGGTTCAGCGTTCAAAAATAAATGCGTTGAACCCTTACTCGATGCAGTCGTTGAATATTTGCCTAGCCCCGTAGACCTCCCTGCGGTCAAAGGTTTTCTACCCTCTGACCCTGATACGATTGTCGAAAGGCATAGCAATCCTGATGAACCGTTTTCAGCTCTTGCGTTCAAAGTCGCCGTTGACCCCTATTTGGGAAAATTATTCTTCCTCAGGGTCTATTCGGGTAAACTCGATAAGGGCAGCGTTCTTTATAACCCTACTTCGAGACAAAAGGAACGTATCGGACGCATTATGAGAATGCACTCGAACAAGCGCGAGGATATTGACTCGATGGAAGCAGGTATGATTGCAGCTGTTCCGTCCCTCAAAGCTACAAGAACAGGCGATACACTCTGCGATGAGGCTAAACCCATAGTGCTTGAGAACATGGAGTTCCCTGAACCCGTTATCTCATTGGCCGTTGAACCCGCTACTCAGCAGGACAAAGTTAAACTCGCTAAAGGACTTAATGCCCTCGCTGACGAAGACCCTACTTTCAGGGTTCACAACGATGAGGAAAGCGGTCAGACTGTAATTTCAGGAATGGGTGAACTTCATCTCGAAATTATTGTTGACAGGTTAAAGCGCGAGTTCGGTGTTGATGTTAAAGTCGGCAATCCTCAGGTCTCTTACCGTGAGGCCATCAGGAAACCTGCACGCGCTGAAGGAAAATATATACGTCAGTCAGGCGGTCGCGGTCAGTACGGACATGTTGTGTTCGAGATTGAACCGATTGAAGGCGGTAAATTCCAGTTCGAGGATAAAATTGTCGGCGGTGCTATTCCTAAAGAATTTATTACCGCTGTCGAAAAAGGTCTCGAAGAAGCTATACAGTCAGGCGTTCTCGGAGGTTACCCGGTCATCGGTGTTAAAGTCGCTCTCGTTGACGGAAGTTATCATGAGGTCGACAGCTCCGAAATGGCGTTCAAAATCGCCGCTTCTATGGGCTTCAAAGAGGCCATGAAGAAAGCTGACCCCGTTCTTATGGAACCCGTTATGCTTGTTGACGTTGTAACTCCTGAAGAATATTTAGGCGACGTAATCGGCGATATATCTTCAAGACGCGGACGCATTGACGGTATGGACATGAAGGCTAATGCTAGAATAGTACGCGCATTCGTTCCGTTAGTCGGAATGTTCGGTTACGCTACTGACTTGAGAAGCAGAACTTCAGGACGTGCGAATTATTCGATGCAGTTTGACCACTACGAACAGACACCTGTTGAAGTCAGTGAAAAGATTTTACAGGGAAAAATTTAGTTACAAAAAGTAAAGGAGATATTGAATTATGGCAAAAGAAAAGTTTGAACGCACTAAGCCCCATTTGAATATCGGTACAATCGGCCATATCGACCACGGCAAAACTACTCTCACTGCTGCTATCACTAAGTGCCTTGCCACTGAGAACTTCGCAGAGTTCACAGCTTATGACATGATTGATAAAGCACCTGAAGAGAGAGAGCGCGGAATTACTATCAACATCGCTCACGTTGAGTACCAGACACCCAAGAGGCACTATGCTCACATCGACTGCCCTGGCCACGCCGACTATATCAAGAACATGATCACCTGCTCTGCACAGATGGACGGCACTATCCTCGTCGTCAGCGCGGCTGATGGTCCTATGCCTCAGACTCGTGAGCACGTTCTTCTTGCCCGTCAGGTCAACGTTCCTGCGATCGTTGTCTTCATGAACAAGACTGACCAGGTTGATGACCCCGAACTTCTTGATCTCGTTGAAATGGAAATTCGTGAACTTCTTAACAAATACGACTTCCCCGGCGACGATACTCCGATTATCCGTGGTTCAGCACTTGAAGTTCTTGAAAAAGGCAACGGAACTCGTGAAGATCCTATCTGCAAACCCATTTGGGATTTGATGGACGCTTGCGACAATTTCATTCCTGAACCCGTCCGCGACATTGATAAACCGTTCCTTATGCCGATCGAAGACGTATTCACGATTTCAGGACGCGGCACAGTCGTTACCGGACGTGTTGAGCGCGGCGTAATCAATGCTGGTGAGCCTGTTGAAATCATCGGTATGAAGAGAGACACACAGAAGAGTGTTGCAACATCGCTCGAAATGTTCAGAAAGATTCTTGACAACGCCGAAGCCGGAGATAACGTAGGTGTTCTTCTTCGCGGTATTGACAAGACAGACGTTGAGCGCGGTCAGGTCCTCGCAAAGCCCGGCACAGTTACACCTCATACGAAATTCAAGAGCGAAGTTTACGTCTTAAAGAAAGAGGAAGGCGGACGCCACACACCGTTCTTTGCAGGATACAAGCCGCAGTTCTATTTCAGAACGACAGACGTTACTGGAAACATCAAACTTCCTGAGGGCGTTGAAATGGTCATGCCTGGCGACAACGCGACATTTGAAGTCGATCTCATCGTGCCGATCGCCATGGAAGAGGGACTTCGCTTCGCAGTTCGTGAAGGCGGCCACACAGTCGGTGCGGGAGTCGTAACCCAAATTATCGAGTAATAAAGCCGGTATAACATCATGGCACGCAAAATCCGCATTCGCTTAAAGTCGTTCGATCACAGAGTGCTCGACACGTCGGCTATGCAAATTGCAGAGACGGCTCAGTCAACAGGCGCAAGAGTTTCAGGGCCTATTCCGCTTCCTACCGAAGTAGGACGAATTACGATTCTGAAATCGCCTCATAAAGACAAAGACGCTCGCGAGCAGTTCGAAATGCGCACTCACAAGAGATTGATCGACATTATTGAACCGACACAGAGAACAATGGACGCTCTGATGCAGTTAAATCTTGCGTCAGGTGTGGACATTCAGATTAAATTTTAAGTTTTAAGGAGACTTTTTAACTATGTCAATAGGGATTCTGGGGAAGAAACTCGGAATGACACAGATTTATGACACCGAAGGACAGGCCGTAGCTGTTACGGTTGTCCTTGCGGGGCCGTGTTCAGTCGTCGCTTTGAGAACCCCTGAACAGAACGGATATTCCGCCGTTCTTCTCGGCTTCGGAGCTGTAAAGGCTCATAAGCTGTCCAAACCTCAAAGAATTATGTTTGAGAAATTGAAACTCGAACCCAAAAAGACACTTAGAGAATTTAGGCTTGACGATGTGAAAGGCTATGAAGTTGGACAGGAAATTAAAGCTGATTTATTCGAGGCCGGCGAAAAAATTAACGTCAAAGGTATTTCCAAAGGTAAAGGCTTTGCGGGCGTTATGAAGCGTCATCACTTTGGGGGTCAGCAGTTCAGTCATGGTACTTCGGTCGAGCACAGACACGGAGGCTCAAGCGGTGCA
>JAFTBA010000347.1 GCA_017458545.1 Synergistaceae bacterium
GAACGAATGACGAGAGATCATAAACGGTTGAGCGTTCGATGAGTCTTTCGGCGATTCTGTTGATGTAACTTTCGGGGCCGTAGGGTTCAACGTCCTGAGAGTCGGGGTAGGGTTCGTAGGGTTCAACGTCCGGGCTGTCGTGTCGGTAAGGGTTATAGGCTTCCTGAACTCCTCCTCCTGAACCTCCGCAGCCGCCTGTTAAAATGACGGCAGTTAAGATTGCAAAGATGAACAGCACAGTGCAGTTCTTCAGCTTGGTGGAACTAAACAAATCAGACAAGATAATGCCTCCTTTAAGGATTGTTTTTCCTCAAGGATTGTTTTTCCTCAAGGATTGTTTTTCCTCAAGGATTGTTTTTCCTCATTATACACTCCTCCGAAAACGTCAATGTACTGCTTTAATCGGAGAGTATTTTTTTGTTTTCCTGTTGTCGTTTTTTTCTCTGCTGATAGATTTCGAGCATGTCAACAACTTCTTTATCATCTTCATCACTGATTGCCTCTTCTGTTTCAAACAGTACAGTTGTCTCGGCAACATATACTGTGTAAATAGTTTCAGTGTCGATTACTGCATTGACTCCCCTGAACAGCAGTGCAACCGGCGTTAGGAATATCGACCCTATTATCGCTGCACCTCTTGCACTTTTACCGCTTTTGTCCTGATTTCCAGTGAGGGGTATTATCTTACCGTTGAATGCCTCAACGGAATCTACTGAGAAACTCAAAGAGCCTTTTGCGCCGATTACCCCTGCTGAAGCGGCTTTGAGGATTTTACCGTAAGCGTTTGCACCGCGTTCAATGAGAACGAAGCCGCTGCTGTTTGTTACTGGGCGTTCAACGATGAAACGGATTACCTGTTCGGGCTTAACGTTATTGGATTTTAATTTTTCTGCTGACCTGATGAAAACTTCAGTGCCTTTTTCGATTGTGATGTTCTCAGAATATGACGTGCCTGTCAGCAAGATAACCGTAAGAACTATCAACGCAATTAACGTAAACTTCTTCAACTTAATACACGCTCGCTTTCGGCATTAATTTCAGCCTGAGAAATTTATTGCCCTCACGGATAAAAAAATCCCCCTTCGGTCTGACAACCAAAGGGGCAATTAATTACCCTTCAACAGTTCCCAGCGGCGAGCAGCTCAGCACAAAGAAATGCGATGACGCTCCGCCCTCAGTGAAAATCCTGCACATGGCCTGTGAGAGTTTTCCTGCTTTGCCGTGAACTATTGCTATCATTGTAGGCCCTGAACCTGATATTGCTGTAGCTACACAGTCAGGGTGATTCGCAATTTCGCTGAAGAATTTTTCACCTGTTGAACCGGGAAAAAGTTTAGCCCTGTGAGCCTGATGGAGTCTGTCCTCCATACCTACCCTGAGCAGATCCCAGCGTCCCATAGCCCACGCAGCACATAATATACTTGCATGGCTCACGTTAAACACTGCGTCCTTAAACGGCACGCTCTCAGGCAAAATTCTTCTTGCGTCCTCAGTATGAACCTCGAAATCAGGAACTGCTGCAATAACGTTCAAATCCTCAGGCAATGCAGGAAGCCTCACATACCTGAGCGACTCGCCGTCCCAGCATGAGACAGTCATACCTCCGATGTAACAAGGCACAACATTATCGGGGTGTCCTTCAATTTTAGTCATTACCCTGAGCAATTCAGCCTCAGGAAAATGCTTGCCAGACAAAATATTAGCGATTACCACACCTGCAACTACTGCTGTTGACGAACTGCCTAATCCCCTGTTTAACGGTACGGCATTACAGCTCTCGAATGCGAATCCTTTAGGTTCAACGTTCCATTCTTCGCAGGCTTTGATGTAACTGGTTACGAGCATATTTTTGCTTGCGTCTTTTAACAGGTCAACACCTTCGCCCCAGACTTCGGAAGTGTATTCACCCTTCGGGAGAATTTCTTTAACCGTAAAAATATTGTAGAGGTTCAAAGCCATTCCCAGAGTATCGAAACCTGAACCTAAATTTGCAGTTGTCGCAGGAACTTTGAGGCGTATCATGCTTCGAGCACCCTCATCAGGTCTTCAAGCGTATCGTTAATCTCTACAGGTTTACCGACCTGAGACATAGCTGTATCGGGGTCTTTGAGGCCGTTGCCTGTGAGTATCATAGTGATAGTGAGGCCGTCTAAGTTTCGTCCTGAGCGTTTGAGTTTTAACAGTCCTGCTAACGGTGCGCATGATGCAGGTTCAGCGAAAACTCCTCCTTCAGCGGCGAGTATTCTCTGAGCTTCGAGTATCTGTTCGTCAGTTACTGCGTTGAACTCACCGCCTGATTCGCTTACTGCTGCTCTGGCTAAATGTGCGCTTACGGGGTTTCCTATGCGTATGGCTGTTGCAATAGTTTCAGGGTTAGGGCAGGGCTTATTGTAAACTAAGGGTGCAGCACCTTCGGCCTGAAATCCCATCATCTTTGGAAGCGTGTTAATTTTTCCGAGCTTCTTGTACTCATTGTAACCTGCCCAATACGCCGAGATATTCCCTGCGTTTCCAACGGGTATAGCGTGCCAGTCAGGAGCATGGCCGAGAACGTCGCAAATTTCCCAAGCACCTGAACGCTGACCGATTAGCCTGTAAGGATTAACGCTGTTGACCATAGCACAGCCTGTTTTGTCAGCACCTTCACGTGCAAGTTCCAAAGCCCTGTCGAAATTTCCTTTAACCGCTATGACTTTAGCACCGTACATGAGTGCCTGAGCGAGTTTACCGAGAGCTACTTTCCCTGCAGGAAGCAGCACGAAACAGGGTATACCCTGACTTGCTGCGTAAGCTGCTGCGCTTGCGGAGGTGTTACCTGTTGAGGCACAGATAACGGCGCGTTTGCCGTCTTCGAGTGCTTTAGCGACTGCGAGAACCATACCTCTGTCCTTGAACGAGCCTGAAGGGTTACAGCCCTCAAATTTACCGTAGAGTTTAACGCCTTCACCGAGTCTTCTGCTGACTTTGGGAAGAGGGATTAAAGGTGTAGAACCTTCCTCGAGGTTAACGTCAGGTGTTTTTTCTGTTACGGGTAAAAGCTCCCTGTAATGTTTCAATACTCCCATTGTTTAATGTTTACTCCTTCTGTGAATTTATGAGGATTATATTAACACGTGCTGAAACACTTTGAAATTCCTGCTCTCAAAATTATTACAGTAAACCGCGAATATTATGCTGTCGAATTTCTTATTGTAAACCTTAAGTGCTTCCTTCCAGGTTGACGCGACAATCTCAGGCGGATTATGAAACGCTCCGCAGCCGAACGCACCGCCTATGAAAACATCAACGTTGTTATGTGCAGCAATACGCAGGATATTTTTTGCGCGGTTAACGTGAAGAGCGAAGAGTGCATCATCAGAAATTCTAACGCCCTCGAAAATATGAGGTGCTGCACAAGTAACGACATCGATCTTCACGAACTCATCAGGTGTTAAACGTTCCGGGATTTCATCATTATCATCTTTGCATATCACGATGTCGGGTGAATATATACATCTGTCGGTTGCTTTCCAGCCGAAATTGCCGTCTTCATGGTAACTGTAGAAATCTTTTTGAGCTGTCTCATTATATTTGAGTGAAGGGTAAAGTGTTGACGAACGGCAAATGCTTTCTTCCTGAGCACGGCTGCCCCAATCGACTCCTCCTCCGGGGTGCTGTGAAGCTGCGAAGTTAAGAACTGCGATTTTTTTGTCGGGCGACTCGCTGTGAACCTTCAATGCTGTCTGTAATGTTCTTCCCTGAACAACGCTGATGTTCCCTGATTTGTGAACGTCAACTTCTTCCGAAAAATCTTCCGTGTAAACTTTCACGCGCCCGTCAGTTTCAATAATAGCCCTGCTCAAAATCGGCTCTTCGTAAAAAAATTTCATCGTATCACGGAAAACTTCTCTCAATTCTTCTTTAGTCGGCATTTTCGTTATTCTCCTTCATTATTCCTTCAGGGAACTCGCTTCTGAATGCCCTGAACTTATCTCTTTCCTTACCCTGCCGCATGTAAACGGCGAATACTATAAGGCTGAATTTCTCCCTGTATTTAGCGAGAGCCTCACGCCATGCCCAAGCCGTAAGCTCAGGTGAATTATGGAACAGTCCGCAGCCGAAAGCCCCTCCGAGAAAAATATCAGCACCGTTAAACGCGCATACCCTCAGAATATTCTCAGCTCTTTTCCTGTAAATCCCTAAAAGTTCATCAGCTCTCACGGGCTCATCCCTTAAGTGAGGGGCAGCACACGTAATCACATCAATTTTGGCGAAATCCTCAGCCGCTAAACGTTCGGGGAGTTCTTCGCTGTCATTTTTGCATATCACGACATCGGGCGAATATATGCACTCGTCCCAGCCCGTGAAAATATAATTATCCCTGTGCGGAACGTAATATGCTTTTTTCATTTCGTAAGTATTGATTGAGGGGTAGAGAGTTGTTGAACGGCAGATAGTTTCTTCCTGAGCTTTACCGCCGATTAAGACGCTGCCTCCTGGTTCGGTTGATGAAGCGAAATTGAGGACGGCAATTTTTTTGTCCGGGAACTCCCTGCGAAGTGCAAGTGCAGTTTGAACTGTTCTTCCGTCAACAACTCTAATCTCACCTGCCTTATGTGTTTCGACTTCTTCGGCGAAATCTGACGGGTAAAATTTTGTTGCTGACTTAGTATAGTTTACGGCCTCACTCAAAATTTCGTTAAGCTCGCAGAATCTTAATGTGTCCTCAAAAATTTCAACGAGCTGTTCTTTATCTGCCAACTCAATTTTTGCTCCCTTCATTTGAAATGCTAATGCTGAAGATTATTATACAGAAAAAAAACGGAGACCTCCCGTTAAGCGGAAGACCTCCGGATTTTTTTGTCTGCGTGTAGTTTTGTGCTTAGAGTGTTTATGCTTCGGGTGCAGGTGCAGGGGCAGGTGTTGAAGCCGGCTGCGAGCCTGAACCTAAAGTATATTTCCTTGCGTGTATCTGAATCTCATCTCGAACCGCGAGCGGATCGGGTATGTTATGTGCGTAAATTTCCTCTGTGCCTGTGCCTGATGAAGTTATGACTACATCGCCTATGCGCATGATTGTCTGCATCATTGTCTGTCCGACTCTGATGTGAGTGATGTTCGATAATCCGATCTCGATTGACTCGCGGAAATCGGGGCTGAACGGTTTTAAGGGATGACAGACTACGAAAGCGACTTCCTGATCCTCAGCTTTTTCGGGATTATCGCGGAGTATGAGGGACATAGTTGCGCGCTGAATCGAAATGTATGCCAGAATCAAAAGGTCAGCAACAAGCACAACTATCCACATTAACTTCAGCCAAGAAGCATCTGATTTGAAGTAATGCACGACTCCTCCAAGTACAAGCAGTAATACGGCGAGGAACAGCAGCTTGTAGAAACTTCTCCAAGCGGGTTTGTAAGTCTTGTAAAACGGTTCCATGATGATAATAAATCCTTCCTTTCACAGCGTAAATCTTCAGTGAGTTTTAGGCAATTATAGCATTAATTTTTTCATTTAATTAAAATGTATATCACTTGACAATTAATGACGGTTATGTAATTATTATATTCAACAAAATTTAAGAGGAGTTTTTTGTTTTCAGTGAATAGCTTATTACTTACATCAGCAGAATATTTTATGGCATTTGATTTTAACTTCTGGTGCTTTTACCGGAAGTTAAGTTTGCTTTGGCTGACGTAAGGAATTAAAACACGGCTCACAACAAAATACACGCAGAAATCCGCACCCTTTGAATCAGTCAAAACAAACTCTTTCGGAGGGTGCTTTTTTTATGCTCAGGAAGGAATGATTTAATCAATGCCGGCAAATGTTAAAGTCAACAGCAGCGTAACTACATATAATATACGTATAAGACAGGGAATAATTGAACGTCTCGGTGTCGAAATACTGAGGCTGTGTGAGGATATGTACTGCGAAGTCCTCATCATTACGGACGAAAAAGTCTCGGGCTTATACCTTCAGCAAGTCATAACAAACTTCCAGAACTGCCCCAAACCCAAAGGAATGAAAATCAGAATCTGCGAACTCCTCATTGATTCAAACGAAGAAGCTAAAAATTTCACTACCGTTACGCAGCTGCTTGAGGACATGGCCGACTTAGGGCTTTCAGGGAAATGTTTTGTTGTTGCGCTAGGAGGCGGAGTCGTTTGCGAAACCGCAGGTTTTGCCGCAGGGTGTTACATGGGAGGCGTTAAACTCGTCTTAGTACCTACGACACTTGCAGCTATGATTGAGACTTCGGCATGGGGCAGCGCATTCCTCAACCTGAGTTCAGGGAAAAATCTTGCAGGTATGTCGTTTAATCCCTCGCTTGTTATCTGCGACACTGAATGCCTCAAGACCCTTTCACCCAAAGAATACAAATCAGGAATAGCTGAAGCCCTTAAAACATCGGTGATGTCAGGTGAAGAACTTTTCAGGATATTTGAACGCGGTGAGGTTCAGAACAACATTAACAGTATAATCGAGGGCTGTATAAGATACAGGGCTGAAGTCAGCGTTGAGATAAGACGCAAATGTCTGGGCTATGCCATCGGTAACGCTATCGAGTCGTTAAGCGGTTACGTAGTTCAGCACGGCAATGCCCTCGCTCAGGGAATAGGCATAACAGCAAGGGCATCGGCTAAAATGAACTGGTGCAGTAAGGAAACTTCCGACAGAATCATTAACGCATTGGCAGCGAATAATTTGCCGTCAACATGCAGAAAGTTTACTGCAGGCGAAATATCTCAGGCATTATTGAACGGGCGCAGGATTTCAGGAAGCACATTTGAACTTGCTGTTGTAACGGAAATAGGACACTGCGAGTCGAAAAATATTAATGCTGACAAACTGGAGGACGTTATATTATCGGGCATTGGCGCGTAAAATGTAATATAATATTCAATAACAGCTTTTAATTTTTCAGGAGGTGCCGCAAGAATGGACATTCGTTTTGTACAGCGCGGATGCGAGATTGATGACAGGCTCAGGGATTACATGGAGAAGAAAATCTCGAAGCTCGAAAAATTCTTCAGGCGTATACTCAACTGTCAGATAGTCGTAACGCATCATAAGGGCAGCTTCAACGTTGAGACTACAGCCAATGCAAACGGTGTAATTCTCAGGGCAGAAGAAGACGCATTAGAGCCCAGGAAGGCATTTGACCAGTCGCTGAAGAATCTTGAGCGCAGAATCAAGAAGTACAATTCTTACCTCAAGGACAGGGCGCAGTTAGGTGCAGGAGAGGACTTCTCATTCAGTGTTGATGAGCCTGATACTGACGTTAATGCCCCCGCAATCGACAAAGTCAAAAAAGTCGAAGTTCACCCTATGGAGGCTGCTGAGGCAGTTATGCAGATGGAACTTGTTGGACATGCGTTTTTCGTGTTCCAGAACGCAGCTACAGGTGAAATTAACGTGGTTTACAAACGCGGTGAGAACAGCTACGGACTCATTGAACCCGTAAGATAATTTCA
>JAFTBA010000348.1 GCA_017458545.1 Synergistaceae bacterium
ACGGACTCCCTGTCGCATATCTTGAGGACAAAAATTTAAGGGCTGAAGTAAACCGCGATGCTCTAATAAAAACTCTTAATTTCATCTACTATATTCAGAACGAACTCGGTGAGTCATGGTCTGTCGATGAGAACGAATACAACGAACTCCCGGAAGCAGCTAAAGACCTCCCTGACGAATGGAAAGAAATTGCTAAGCATATGCCTCCAGTTCCTTACGTAAGGGAATGCCGCAGAATTTTAGGTGATTACACTTACAACGCTAAAGCAATCTTCGAGAACTCAATGAGTTACAGGGACGGTAAGAAAAACAACGAACTCACTGACGCAATAGCTATAGGAGGTTACATTTTAGACCTTCACACGGGAGATGACGATGACGATTTCGAGCATGAGCTCGGCGAATGGCAGTCCTCAATGAGAGAGCATGAACCTTGCGGAGCTTTTCAAATCCCTATGAGGGTATTCATTCCGGTCAGCAGTGATAATTTTCTTGCTGCAGAGAAAAATCTCTCAATGTCCCGTTTGGCTTCAGGAGCTTTAAGACTTCAGCCGGTTTGCATGATGACGGGTCAGGCTGTTGGTACACTTGCTGCTTTAGCGGTGAGTCATGACGTTAAACCGCGTGAGATTCACCCGTTGCATGTTCAAAAAATACTCGTTGACTCGGGAGTGAGATTATCACTCGCTGATTACTCGGACGTTCCCGAAAGCAATAAGTATTACGGAGATGTTCAGATTGCAACAGTGTACAGATTGATTGAGCCGATTAAGTACCCCGATTACCCTAAACAGAGAATCAGTTCACCCTCAAAATACAAGAGTATTCCCGGGCGTTTCGGTGTCAACAGAAAAATTGCAAGAAAAGATTTCGACAGAATGCTCAAACGCGCAGAAAATATCATGAACCGTAAGCTGAATGTCTCTGAGTTTCAGGCCAACACAACAAAAGGAGAGGCCGTTAAAATAATCGTTGACGCTATGAACGCTTCATTTGCCGACACAAAATCTGCTGAACATAGAGTCGAGCAGTTCATCACCGGCATCGACTCCCAAGACATTAAGCAGTGAAATTCTGGCGGAGTTCAACAGTCCTGCGGTAACGTCCTCACCCAGCGATGATACTGCGGACTGTTCCGCTTCCCTTAAAGCCGATAACGCAGACTTCAATTCCTCAAGCTGCATTGCCGAGACGTTAAGCCCTGATGACAATACGCAGTCCTTAACGGCCATGTCATATATTGCTGTCTTCAGTTCATTAATTCCTTCACCTGTTTTTGCGGACAGATAAATTTTTTGAAGGGACGATTCTATGCTGCTGATTTTCTGAGGCAAATCGGATTTGTTGACGGCGATTATTGCGCTGCGTCCTTCGAGCGAACGTATGTACTCAGAGTCTTCAGCTGAAAGTTCAGCAGACCCGTCAGCAACATAAACGCAAATATCGCTCCCGTTCACAGCCTCAAGAGCGAGTCTGACTCCTTCAGCTTCGATAACGTCATCTGACTCTCTGAGTCCTGCTGTATCGGTTAGTTTTACGGGAACTCCTCTTATTATTATTGTCTCCTCGATAATGTCTCGTGTTGTTCCTGGAATGTCCGTAACGATTGCGCGTTTGCGTCCCAGAAGTGCGTTAAGCAGTGAGGATTTTCCTGCGTTAGGACGGCCTGCGATTACTGCCCTGACTCCGCTGTTGAGTAACATTCCTGCCGAACATCTCGGTATTAACTCCTCAATGTGCGCGATTATCGCTCTTATTCTTTCGGGAATGTTAAGGCCGTTAAGCGTCTCGCCTTCAGGAAAATCAATCTCAATCTCAATATGTCCCTGTAGTTCAAGAACTTCATCATGAATCTTCATGACTTCGCGCGATAATTCACCCGTTAAAGTTCTTGCAGCTGCTTTGAGTGCCTCATTGCTGCGGGAAGTGATTACGCTTAAAACTCCTTCGGCCTGCGTAAGGTCAATACGTCCGTTCTCGAAAGCCCTCCTCGTAAATTCACCTGCATGTGCGATTCTTGCACCGTTAGCGAGCAAAAGTTCAAGGCATTTTTTAGCCGACATGATTCCGCCGTGAGTGTGTATCTCTATTATGTCCTCACCCGTGTAACTCTTAGGCTTGGCAAAGTAAACGCAAAGGACTCTGTCTATGATACTTCCGTCATCATCATGAAGATACGTGAGATACATTCTAGAAGGTTCGGGAAAATCCTGACGGGTTAAGATTTTGCGCGCAACAAAAACGGCATCAGGCCCTGAGATTCTCACTATCGCTATTGCTCCCTCGCCTAATGCCGTTGAGATTGCTGCTATCGTTTCGTTTTTACGGGTCATGCGGTCTGAGCCTTGAGCCATTCTTCAGCAGCCGAACGCGAACTTACTTTGCCTGTTCCTACGGCCATGTCGAGACCCTCAAGCAGTTCACCGACTTTCTTACCCGGCTTCATGTTGAGCAGACTCATTACCTCGCGCCCCGTCATGTAACGCGATGATCCTTCGGTCTGCATTTCAACGTTATTGAAACGCCTTAATACCTGACTGAGATTCCATGCGTTGTTGTCGAGTATGTCTCTGATTTTGTCCAATCTTCCCTCTACTTCTGCAGCGCACCTCGCAAACTGTAACGCTACAAGCATAGCCCTGCGCGAATAATTCACCGCCTGAGTGCAGAACATTTCTTCGCTGACAGGCTCGTAAAACCTCTTGTAATTGTTGACGATTGCGACTACTGCGTCAATAGTCTCGGAAGGAATGTTCCATTTTGTCATACGCTCGGTGATTACCCTGTCTGAATGCTTAGTCCTGTCGCTGAGGTCGGATTTTCTCGCGTCAATATGCCCGAAAAGCCCTGCAAGTACAAACGCATCGCTCTGAATCAGTTTGTCAGTGTCGAAACGTGTTTCGATGATGCTGAGAATGTTGAGAATATCATCGTAAATTGTACCGCCCTTAGCGTTAGGGTAATTCTTCAGTTCCTCAAGCTCAGGAAGGAAAAACGGTATCATGTCATAATCATCACAGTATTCAATGAACCTGTAGGGTCTGCGTTTAAGACCCTTCATGATTTCACGCCCCCATCTCTCAGCAGGTATATCCTTCATTCTTGAGGCCTGAACATCAAGGAACTTACGGACATCGGTCTCAGTCTTCCAGAAAATATCCATCTCAAATTCTGCGGCAAACCTCAGTATTCTGAGTATCCTCAGAGGGTCGGCATCTATAAGCTCTACATTATCCCCCGTCAGACGCAAAACTTTGTTGCGAATGTCGAACCTTCCTCCGAACGGGTCAACAATACCGCCGTCGGAACGTATCGCTATGGCCTCGATACTGATGTCCCTGTAGGATAAATCCTCTTCGATCGTACTGCCCCTGAGACTGAAAGCGCGGAACGGTATTCCTGAGAGTTCGCCCCTCAATGCAGGGAACGGCCCTCTGGAGTCAACTGTTCCCGTACCGATTGCCTGAGATACAGAATACATGTCATCCGAGTCTATAGCCAGTGTTATAACTTCAGGCTGAAGACCCATTTCAATCATGCGTACAGTATCTCCGACAAGCCATGCTTTTGCTCCTGTCTGCTCGATTTGTTTGAGAACTTCAAGATAATTGCGCATTGATTTCATCCCCCTTAATCCAAAAATATTAATCTGAAAAATAAGGTGACAAAGGTCTATTGAAATTTTGACATACTCCCCACGCCTAAAGGCGGGGGATTCTGGTATCAACAAACCTTGCGCTCTTGCGAGTGTCTTACAGGTTCTCCTCCGATGGCTGATGCCCCAGCCATGTTTTTATTCTCACTTTATTATTTTTATGATTAATGCCTCAATCACCGCATAGCTGCCGCCCTTTTCACTCGGTGCTTGCTCACTATGCTTTTAACAGCAACCCCAACCTGGCTTCCTTGGCTCGATGCTTCACTGATACGCAAGGTCTTTAAATTACGTCCTCCACACGTTGGCCTGCCCTTGATGGTTTTTCCGACTTTACAATCTCATTTGCCATTACGCATAGAGAATTATAGCAAAAATTAATTTAACTTAAAGCCATTCATCCCCATAGCTAAAGCTAGGGGCTTTCTGGCTTGTTTTCGGTAACTTAAAAAAATTACCCTCCTGTTTTGTGCAGGAGGGCGTGAGGCAATTCACACGGCAAACAGTCCCGGTGTCGTCCCTACAG
>JAFTBA010000056.1 GCA_017458545.1 Synergistaceae bacterium
GTATTCATACTTCATCGAGAGTCTTCCGTTAATGAATGATACTTTAACGGTGAGTGTGAAATTACCGGGAAATCCCTCGTCCAAATCGGGACTGTTCAGAGTGAAAATCACTCCGTCATTCTCACACTTAGAGTCAAAAACCCTCTTGCCGAATCCCTGAAAGCCCCCGTGTAATGTATTGCGTCCGTCATTCTGAGGCAGCCTGTAAGTTACACCGTTAAGAGTAAATTTGCCTCCTGCGATTCTGTTCGCGTAACGCCCTACGGTAACACCGAAATTCCTGGTGTCATTCATATATTCTTCGAGCGAGTCATAACCGAGAGCAACATCATGAATCTTTCCGTCATTCCCAAGAACATTAATCTCAAGAATTGAACAGCCGTACTCAGACATAACAACGCTCTGACCCCTTAGTGAATCATCAATCAGCGTGTAATTGTAAACATGCCTTCCGTCAGGCATAACACCGAATAAACTTTTTTCCGCCATCATAACAATACGCCCTTTCACAAATTGAATTTTGCAGGTCTTTGGTGTAGCATTGCTTTTATCACATTATACTCATATTTTTACAGATGGAGGAAGAATATCCATGAAAAAAGTATTACTTCTCACCCTCGCGCTCGTAATGGTCGTATGCGTTTCGGCAGCATGCGCAAAAGACGTAGTGATTGCGTTCTCGCAGATAGGTCAGGAATCAGACTGGCGCACTGCCAATACTGATGACCTCCGTTCGGCAATCGAGAACCACCCCGGCTGGAAACTCGTTTACGACGACGGACAGCAGAAACAGGAGAACCAGATTAAGGCACTCCGCAACTTTATCACTCAGAACGTTGACTACATACTGTTCACCGGCGTTGTCTCAACAGGCTGGGATGAAGTCCTCAAGGAAGTCAACGAGGCTGAAATTCCCCTCCTCCTCATCGACCGTATACCCGACTGCGCCGACAAGATAGACTATGTTGCTGCATTCGGCGGCGATTTCGTTGAAGAGGGAAGAAGACAGGTCGTCTGGGCAGGCGAGTACCTCAAAAAAGTCGGACGCGGTGATGAAGACGTTAACGTTGTCATCATGGAAGGCACTACAGGTGCATCAGCTCAGACGGGACGCACTGAAGGCAACCTCAAAGCCCTCAAGGAATATCCTCACCTCAAGCTCGTAGGTCAGCAGTCAGGAAATTTCACACGTGCTGAGGGTCAGGCAGTAATGGAGAGCTGGCTGAAGTCAATCCCCAAAATTGACGTACTCATCGCTCAGAATGATGATATGGCTCTCGGTGCTATCGATGCCATCAAAGCTGCAGGCAAAGTTCCCGGCAAAGACATCATCATAGTAGGCTGCGACTCGGTTAAGGCAGCTTTTGACGCAATCGTTGCGGGCGAAATGAACTGCACTGTTGAATGCACACCTCTCTACGGAGCATTTGTTGTCCCGACTATCGAAGCTCTTGAACGCGGAGAGAAGTTCGACAAACAGGTCGTTCACCCTGAAGAAGGCGTGTTTGATGTTGACGGCGGTATAGATCTCGGATCGGTTAAATCCGTAAAAGCCGCTGACGTTATTTCACAGCGCAGGTACTAGTCTACGCATGAAGGATTATGCAGGGCATGGGGGCAAAGAAAACTCCCACGCCCTTATTTTTTTGTGAAAGGAGCGGTTCAGTTTGCAGGATAAAAATATTCTTGAGATGAAGGGTATAACGATTCAGTTTCCCGGTGTCAAAGCACTTGACGGAGTTGACTTTTCGCTGAGAGCAGGTGAGATTCATTCATTGCTGGGCGAAAACGGCGCAGGTAAATCCACCCTCATTAAATGCCTTACAGGGGTCAACAGAATGGACTCAGGTACTATACTTCTTGACGGCAAAGAAATTCACCCCACAGGACCGGGAAATGCTATCGAACTGGGAATCTCAGCGGTGTTTCAGGAAATAAACCTCTGTCCTAATCTCAGCGTTGCTGAAAATATTTTTGTCGGACGGCAGCCCATGAAACACGGTCAAATTGACTGGCGCGAGATTAACAGAAGGGCTGAAGAATTAATGTCGCGGTTTCATCTTGATATTGATGTTACACGTCCGCTCTCTTATTACTCTACAGCTATTCAGCAAATGGCTTCAATAGCAAGAGCCGTTGACATTCAGGCAAAAATATTAATCCTCGATGAGCCTACAAGCTCGTTAGACGAAAACGAAGTGCAGTTGCTTTTCAGCGTTATGCGCGAACTCAAAGCGTCGGGAATGGGTATAATCTTCATCACTCACTTTCTCGACCAGATATATGCAGTCTCTGACAGAATGACTATTTTGCGCAACGGCCATTTAGTAGGCACATATAACATTGACGAACTCGGCAAAGTCGAACTCGTTACTAAAATGGTCGGCAAAGATATGGACGTTATATTCAGCCTTAAACGCGCTGATGTTTCACCCGATGCTGAAATAATGCTCAAGGCTGAACACATCGGTGACTCCTCGAAAATTCATGACATCTCCGTTACTCTCAGGAAAGGTGAGCTTATAGGTTTCGCAGGACTTTTAGGCAGCGGAAGAACTGAGACTGCCGAAATGTTATTCGGTGCTACGAGAACGGTTAAGGGTGAAATTTTTGTTGACGGTAAAAAACTCACTATACGCCAGCCGTTTGACGCTATAAAAGCAGAGTTAGCGTTCTGCCCCGAAGACCGTAA
>JAFTBA010000349.1 GCA_017458545.1 Synergistaceae bacterium
GCATTAAAAGCTCCCGATGCTGTTACGTTCTTCGGAATGGTCAGACAGATAACAGACCTTAACAAAATAAATATCCTTTACATGACAACATCAGGCCAGGACGGTTCAGAAGGCAAAGACAATATCCTTCAGCTGAAACTCGACGGTAATTATTACTCGTTCATCAAAATGTTTGCCGACCTCCGTAACCTTCCTGCAGCTTCAAAAATAACTAAGCTCGCTATCAAACGCAATCATGACCTCCCAGAAGAACTTGTCGAAGCCGACATAACCATCGAGGTAATGACCGAAAATGACTGACGGGAGATGACCCAAAATGAATGACAGGGAAGCAGCTGTACATTTCTACGAAATGCTGACGGGAGTCTTTAACGATGACCAGTCAAAAATAGTAAGGCTTATAATTTTCATTGTTCTGTTTCTCGGAATGATGTGGGCAGGCTATAATTATTTCCGTTCGACAGTTCTTGCCGACACCGAGACACCTATAGACCCCGATATGTTTGTTGACACTCAGATACCGCGTAACGACTCGGCATTACAGAAGATTGTCGACCTCGCTCAGACAGTAGACGCAATGAGGTCGGGAGGAGCAACAATAGCTTCTCAGCTTGAGGGCATACACACTATGCCGTTCAACCTTGACCCCGAAGCCGACATGTTAAACGCTTTCGGAACGGGCGCAACTATGGCACCGGGTACAGCAGGTGATTCTGTGTCATCGTCAACAGCAGCAAGTCAGCCTACAGCAGGACCGTTAACAGTGAAGATGATTATGACGGCTGAGAACGGACAGAAGATAGCAGTTGTTGACGCAGGAGGAAAGAAAGCCGTTGTTGTGAGGAGAGGCGATAAACTCCCTAACGAAGCAGGATTCGTTTCGGCCATAAGGGAT
Organism: Synergistaceae bacterium; assembly: GCA_017458545.1. Taxonomy (GTDB): domain Bacteria; phylum Synergistota; class Synergistia; order Synergistales; family Aminobacteriaceae; genus JAFUXM01. The sequence goes on from JAFTBA010000349.1 coordinate 896, forward strand.
AACAGCATAAGCGTCATCTTCAACAAACAGGAAACCAAATATGAAATCCCCGAAATAAAAAAATTCAACGAGTTCAAATAGGTAGTGTATAATACATTTTACTTAGTTAAAATTCATGAAAAGGCGAAGTGAAATATAGTTATGTTACGAAGATTAATACTGATTTTTACTGTTGCAGCACTTTTATTGACGTGCGGTATTTCACACGCCGCAATCGGTAAGAAAAAAAATTATACGGGCCCTCTTCTTAGGAACTGCACTGTTTACCAGTTAGGCGAGGACGAAATATTATTGAAACTTTCGGGGCGTAACATACCTCTTCCCGATAGCTTTACTCAGAACAATCTGCTCTACATTAAACTCGAAAGCACTAAGACTTACCACCCTGATAAGATAAACTCATCGCTGCGTTCAACAGCAGAGTCGATACCAATATTATATGAAATTACAGCAGAGAATGTTTCGGATGATAAATCATTCGGCACGTTAATCACATTAAAGTCTAACAAACCTCTCAAAGTTCATTCGCAGAATATGACTCATGACGGCTGTTCAATGAGATTAAGATTCGATGCTGAGGACAACTCCGCGACTCTGGGCAGTACATACGTTCCTCCGCCTAAAAATATTCCTTCACCTCAATCCTCAGTGCCTTTCCGCGTAGGTACCAGGATAACCCTTGAACTGCGTGACGCTGAACTCAGAGACGTTCTTCGCGGAATAATGGCTTACATAGGACGCAACATCATCATTGATCCTACGTTCCCTAATGATGTACTCATCACTATGACTCTCAATGACATAAGAGCTGATGAAGTTCTTAACTATTTCATGAGGACTTACGATCTTGCCTGTTACACTTCCGGAGTTAATACACTGACTTTCGGAACGCGTGAGGGACTCTATAAGCTGTCGGGCGAACGAGAGATTAAATCGTTCAAGATAAATTTTGCAGACCCTGCACAGGTCAGCACAATGCTCAAAACACTGGCTGCACTCGAAGACAATGCAGTAACAGTTGACGACAGACTCAAAACTGTTCACGTTAAGACTAATCCTGCTAAGATGGAGGAAGTCGAAGAGCTTATAGGGATTCTTGACGCTCCTCAGAAACAGGTAATGATTCGCGCAAGCATATTCGAGTTCACTGAGAACGATACAGTGGCGGTTGAGAATGCCCTTCAGGTTCTCTACGATGACATTCAGCTGAGTCTCGGAGGCACTACGGGGCTTATTGTCGGTTACAGGAACGACAGATCCATACGAGGATCCAGAGAGGTCTGGAATCAGAGAGTCATAACCGACACGCTTACCGCCCTCGAACAGAAAACACACGGAAAAGTCATAGCTAATCCTTCTGTCATTGCGCTTGACGGCAAACAGGCAGAGATTACACTGACTCAGGATTACCCGTACATTTCGGACAGGGATAACCAGAAAGGTACTGTAACATGGTCAACCGAAGAGGTAGGTCCTAAGTTGACATTCACACCCAGAGTCGGTAAGGACGGTTTAATCACTCTGACTCTCGACATAAGCACAGGTGATGTCATAGGGACTCAGAGCAGCAGTACAGGAGATACTATGCCCGTAACTACAACGAGGTCTGTCAAAACTGAAGTGCGCGTCAGGGACGGTATGCCGTTCGTAATCGGAGGACTGTTCCGCGAGGACAAGACTAAGAGCGTCTCAAAGATTCCTATTCTGGGTAATATTCCGTTACTCGGTGAGCTGTTCACATCGCGTTCAAACTTAAACGTAAAGAGTCAGGTCGTGATGATAATAACCCCTTACGTTCTTGACACCAAATAGAGCCGATATAATATAATTAGCCTTGATATTTGCAATTTTTTTACGGAGGTAAAAAATAAAATGGCAGTAGCAGATACAACAACATTCTATGTCGGCTTGAAATTCCGCTGGCAGGACGGTATATGGGAAATAGTCGAGTATGACCATCACAAAATGGGCAGAGGCGGAGCAGTAGTACGCACAAAATTACGCAACGTTGAAACAGGTTCAATCGTTGAAAACTCATTCAAGCCCGGCGAAAAATTTGAACGCATTATCTACGAGGATAAACCTGCACAGTATTCGTACAGGGACGGCGAGGATTATGTATTCATGGATTTGGCTACGTATGAAGAGATGAGATTATCACCCGAAGTTCTCGGAGATGCTGCGAAATATCTTGTTGATGACATAGAGATTCAGATTGAGTATTTCGAGGGCAAAGTTATGGGAATCGAATTACCCAAGAGCGTAACTATGAAAGTTATTGATACTCCCCCTGCGTTTAAGGGCGACACTGTTACGGGCGGAGGCAAACCCGCAACGCTTGAGACAGGACTCGTTGTAACAGTACCCGTATTTGTTGAACCGGGTGAAATGATAGTTGTTGACACACGCACGGGAGCATACCTGGAACGTGCGAAAAAGTAGCAAATAAATGCCGCATTCAGACGATAAACAGACAGATTCCCCCAACGGGGGAATGATTCATATCTCTGAGGACGTAATAGCCGAGCTTGCCCGGAAAACCATTCAGGGAATCCCAAACATAAAGACTGCCGCAGGATTAGCCTCAAAATTCAGCATAGGACGCAAAAACTCAGGTATTCGTGTCTCTGTTGAACATTCGCAGGGGAGTGTCTCTGTTGATGCTTATGTGCTTGTGAGGTACGGCCAGAGGATTCCGGATTTAGCATGGGACGTTCAGGAAAAAATTAAAGACAATCTCGAACGCTATACAGGCTATGATGTTAAGGCAGTGAACGTTAACGTTCAGGGGATATATACGGGTACAGGGGATAATTTCCGAATGGACGTTGAACAGGAAGCTCCCCCACCTGATGAAGAGGCGGACTGAATAAACGATGTATTACCTGTGGAAGAATACGCCTTACGGGATTATAAGGGTCTCATGCGCAGGATTATATGATTTTGCCAACGACATATTCAAGTCAAAACTGAGACTCTACAGCGTAACGCTGTCTCCTTCAGGCAAAAAGGAACATGCGGATCTGACGCTTGTAATTTCGGAAGAGGATTTGACTTCCGAAACGAAAGCCAAAATAGAGGAGCATATAACTTCAGTCCTAAAACCTATGGGACTGAGGACATTAATAGTATGGTCAAGCCCTGAACGAGGAATAATGCCTTTGATACAGAGTCCTTATGCTTGGGCAGGTATAGCATCATGCACGGCCATGATAATAACTGCAGGGTTTAAGGGATTTTTCTGGACGGCATTTTGGGGATTGGCTGTATGGTTTACGATTAAGGGGATGAAATTTATTGCAGGAAGATTCGGTAACGCCTAATACGGCGCATAACAGGAACAGCAGTATCACCGGTAACAGCAAAAAACGTAAATTTGTCGGCAGAAGATTTGAAGCGTTCCACAGGTCGAGGGAATTAGCAGTACAGTTTTTGTGTTCACTTGATTTGTACCCTGAGCAGGATTTCAAGCAGTCACTGGAATTATTTTTGACGCTTGACGACGTAGCTCAGAACGATACGCCCGAAATCAAAGACAGATGCAGAACGTTAGCCGCTGAAGTCTGGAAGAGAAAGAATGAGATTGATGCCGTTCTGCTGAGAACGGTAACAGGCTGGAGACCCGAAAGAATGGTCAGCGTTGACAGAACTGTGCTCAGACTCATGGTGCTTGAAGGGTTCATGATTAAGTCGCTGCCGATTAAGTCGGCAATAACTGAAGCTGCTGCACTGGCTAATGATTTCGGGACTAAAGACTCGTCCAGATTCGTGAACGGTGTAATGTATAAGATAGCGAAGTATTTTGAGTCTGA
>JAFTBA010000350.1 GCA_017458545.1 Synergistaceae bacterium
GAATCGGGCTACCCTGTCGTCAGGAACGTATCACTCCCTGCCCTCACTAAGTATCTTGCCGAAGGTCTTAGCATTAATGACGCACTCGCAATGACATTGATTCACATCATGGCCGATGCTCATGACACGAACATAATTTCACGTCATGACCTCAGTATTGCTGAAGAAGTTATGAGGACAGCACGTGAAATGATTGAGTCGGGTTTCGGACTTGATGACATTAAGAGACTCGATGATGATTTCATATTGAAGTGGATCAGTCCGGGAGGTTCGGGGGATTTGCTCGCGGTAACATGGTTCGTTCACTCATTGCACTCATTGGCGGAACGTCAACACTGAGAGGCTTAACGTCTTGAGACTTCTCGGCATCGTCAATTTTCTTAATGCTGTTCTCATTCTCATTCCCGTTAAATTTTTCCGTACTCACATCGTAAGACACGGAATTAACAGGGCTTAAATTTTTGCTGACGTTAGGACGTTTAATGAACCTGCTGCGGATATAAAAACCCAACATCATAACAGCCATAACTGCAATCACAAGTAAAAACAATTTCAGCATTCGGGTGCTGTTTCTTGTTTCTTTGTGCTTACGGGTAACAGGTTCGTCATTAGGTTCGGTCAACGGTGTTTCAATCAACGGCGTATTCTGTGGAATTTCGGGTATCAGTGTCTCAGTCAGTGAAGAGTCGTAAGTGAGAGGTTCGGACGGTTCTTCAGGCAGTAATGTTTCGGTTTCGGTTGATGACGACTCAGGCTCAGTAGATTCGGACGATGATGTCTCAGAGGCGGTAAGGTCATCCGATAACGAGTCAGACTCAAACGGTTCAGTTGATAACGTTTCAGGCTCATTAGGTTCAACCGATAACGGCTCAGACTCAAGAGGTTCAGACGGTAACGTTTCATGCTCAGCAGGTTCAACAGATGACGGTTCATCGGGCGGTGTTTCGACAGTTAACGTTTTTTCCACCGAAGTCTCAGGTGCTTCTGATGTTTCGGGAAGCCATTTCAGTATTCTTGCTGCCCTTGCGTCCCCAAGACTTTCAGCAGTCTTCAGCCATTCAATAGCCTTTCGGTAATCCTTATCGACTCCCAGACCGTCACGGTACATCATGCCTATGTAGTAAGGGGCTTTAACCTCGCCCATTTCGCAGGCTTCCCTGAAACACTCCATAGCGCGCGCGTAATCCTTAGAGTCTCCGCGTCCCTGAATGTAATTGATTCCCGAAAACATGAGCGTCTTAATTTTATCGAAACGTTCTGCCTGTGCTGAAAATTCGTCAGCAATCGAATCATTTTTCTCAACGCCGAGTCCGTTACGGTAAAGAAAACTTAAAGCTAACTGAGGTTTGTTGTCGTTAGGGTTAATAGCGAGCTTATACCATTCTGCAGCCTCTTCGTAATTCTGAGGGACACCCTGAGCATTCTGATACATTACGCCGAGATAATATGCGGCTTTAAGATGACCTTGTTCGGCAGCTTTTGAATACCAGTTTGCGGCAAGAGCGTAATCCTGTTTCACTCCCATGCGCCCGAAATAATATGCCGCACCTAATTTGTACTGCGCTTCAGGGTCTCCGTTTTCAGCAGAGGTGATTAACTGTTCAATATTCTGTGGCATGAGGTCATTATACATTGATGTTATAATTCCGCAAAATACCGATAGAAAAAAAGAGTGAAATAATTTATGACACCTGAAGAGGCATGTTTGTATCTCGGAATATCACTTGATGATGACGATATAGATATTGACAAACTAGAAAGGAATTACGAGGCTAAAATTTCGGAGTATAAAGACTCTGAGAATATACGCGCGAAAATTAATGAAGCATACGATGTGCTTCTTGAAGTTTTAGCTGAAATATATGAACCTGAAGAAACTGTTACCGATGAACCTGAACGCTCTAAAAATGAAGGGCTGTTAATGAAAATTGCTGTGCTTATGGCAGGAATGTTTCTGTTGTGTTTCGGTGGAGTAGTGTATTTCGTTTACAGGATTCAAACGGAAAATGCTGCGCCTAAGGATGATGTAGTTTCAGCTAAACAGTACGAGAGCATTAAGCGTGAACTTGAAGCTATACGGCAGAGACAGGAAAAAACTCCGACACCTCAAGTAGTGATAAATAATCCTCCTGCTGATTATGCACAACTTGTTGAACGTGTAATGCCGTCAATACTGTTCATACAGACTGACAAAGGCAGAGGAAGCGGATTCTTTGTGAGTCCTAACGGTGATATTCTCACTAACTATCATGTCATAGAGAGTGCAGAGTATATATCTGTTACGACTCAATACGGCCAAACTGTTACTGCACTGGTTAAGGATTTTGACTCGGTTAAAGATATAGCACTCCTTAAAGTGAACACGTCTTATACTGTGCCGTTCCTGAAAATCAGCAATGTACTTCCTAAACAGGGAGAGGCAGTAATTGCAATAGGAAATCCCGAAGGGTTGAAAGGCACTGTTTCTAACGGTATTGTGTCGGCATTGAGGCAAGATGACCGCAATTTATGGGTACAGTTTACAGCTCCTATATCTCCCGGCTCAAGCGGAGGAGCGTTAATCAATCTTCAGGGTGAAGTTGTAGGTATGCCGGCAAAGATTCTGGTAACAGAAGTAGCACAAAATCTCAACTTTGCGGTCGCTCCTACAGCACTAGCACAGTTTCTCAACTCCGCAATCAACAAACCTGCAATAACATTAACGGCAAAAACTGTCATACCTCCTAAAACTAACGTACCCCCAAAGACTAAAATGCCACCTAACAAAGGAAATACTCTTGACGGTATTCCTGGAGTAAAATTTGTGCGAAAAGATGACGAGTACGAAATGTACCTTGCAGAAGACAGCATAGAATATAACAGGCAGACACATATAGCATCGTTTGCAACCTTTTGGCTTCCTTCAGAAAAAGCAAAAGCTAAAATGCTCAGAGATCCTCACTTTGTTGTTTCTCCCGGCGAAGAACTTGGAGTATGTCTGCTCGGTTACCTCGTTAATCTCAGAGATAATACTTACGTCCATTTAAGAACAGTAAATTTCTGCACAAACGGCAATGTCGCAAGAGACTATGTAAAACCATCAGATGAAATTAAATGGAGGACTGCGAAAAAAGGCAGCCGCATTGAAAGCCTTATGAGGGAAGTAAAAAAGCAATTAAGACTCAGATAAAGCATAAAAAAATTCCCTCCCCGTTTCATCAGGAGAGGGATAAAATTTTTCTCACTACTTCGTTATCGCTTCTCTGGCTTCACGGGCTTTCTGCATAATCTCTTCACTGTCAAGCGTAGGATATTCGCCGTTCCTGTAAAGCCACTTCCCATTAACCATAGTACCCGTAACATCAGCCGAACTCCCTGCGTAAACCAAATACATCGCTAAATTCTCCTCGTTCACGCCTATATACTGAGGCTTATCGAGATTCACAAGCACTAAATCCGCAAACCACCCTTCACGAATCATTCCCTTCTGCGAAAAACCGTATGCTTTCGCTCCTTCATACGTCGCCATCCTCAGAACATCAAGCGCAGTTACGCAAACGGGATTCCTCTCAGCTCCTTTGTGAAGAAGTGCGGCTGTTCTCATTTCCTCCCACATGTCAAGCCTGTTATTGCTCGATGCTCCGTCAGTCCCTAACGCTACAGGCATACCGCGTTCGAGCCATTCGGGTAAAGGCATGATACCGCTTCCGAGTTTGAGGTTGCTGCAAGGGCAGTGAACCAATGTTACGTTCTCCGAAGGTATCTCAGCTTTCGGGTCAAGGTACACTGAATGTGCAAGCGTTAAATACGGAACGTTTAACAGCCCCGTATCCTCAAGATATTTCACAGGGTCAGCACCGAGATTATTCAGTTCGCCCTCAGTCTCAAGGTAATGGAAATGTACTCCAAGCCCGTGCGACCTCGCTGCCTCCGTAATATCCTTCATCGCCTCATTAGGAACTGTATACGGTGCATGAGGCCCGAGCTGTACGGTTAAGAGTCCTTCACGGCCGTGATACTTTTCAGCAATCTCAAGACTGTTCTTCACTGAACGCTCAATCTTACCCGGTTCACCTGCAGTTATTCCCCTGCAAAGTGCTGCCCTCATTCCGGCACCGAGTACTGCTTCGGCAACTCTGTCCATCTCAAAATACATGTCAGCAAAACACGTTGTTCCCGTCGAAATCATCTCAAGCATTGCGCTCAATGTCCCCCAGTAAATATATTCAGGGGTTAATTTTTCCTCGACAGGCCAGATTTTGTTCTGTAACCATTCCATTAACGGAGCTTCCTCGCCGAGACCCCGTAACAATATCATTGCAGCATGTGTGTGGGCATTAACGAAACCGGGAATCACTGCGGTTTTGCCTCTGCCTGAAATTATTTTGTCTGCTGACGGGGGAGTCTTACCTGCGTCAATAATCTCCGCTATTCTTCCCTTCGACACAAGAAGGTGTACCCTCTCTGCTTTTTCGCGTGAACCGTCAACAATATAAACGTCTTTGAATAATGTTGCCATTTTGTTTTTACTCCTGCCAGCTCTTCATGTATTCAATCTGTTCGTCAGTCATCGTGTCAATTTCGATTCCCAACGCAGCAAGTTTCGACTCCATTACAGCCCTGTCGGTCTCAACAGGAACAGGGTAAAGCCCCTTTTCGAGTTTGTGCGTGTAAATGTGTAACGCACTTTCAAGCTGCAGCGAGAAACTCAAATCCATAATCTCAATGGGATGACCGTCAGCACATGCCAGGTTAGTGAGTCTTCCTTCACCCAAAAGATTAATCCTTCGTCCGTCCTTCATAACATAGGTGTCAATGTTGTCGCGGAGGTGTTCAATATGATCTGACATTGCCGACAAATCGGGCTTGCTTATCTCAACGTCAAAATGTCCTGCGTTGCCTAAGACAACTCCGTTCTTCATTTTCATGAAATGTTCACGGCGTATAACGTGAATGTTACCCGTCAGAGTGAGGAACACATCGCCTATTTCGGCGGCTTTCTCCATGCTCATGACGCGGAAACCGTCCATTAACGCCTCACATGCCTTGTGGGGGTCAACCTCAGTAACAACAACATGAGCGCCCATTCCCTTAGCCCTCATTGCAACGCCTCTTCCGCACCAGCCGTAACCTACAACAACTACAGTCTTTCCTGCGACAATCATGTTGGTGGTACGAATGAAGCCGTCCCAAACCGACTGGCCTGTTCCGTAACGGTTATCGAAAAGGTATTTGCTGAGTGCGTCATTAACGTCAATCATCGGGAATTTGAGTACCCCCTGAGAGTTCATAGCCTTTAAGCGTTTGACACCTGAAGTAGTTTCCTCAGAACCTCCGAGAATGTTGGGGATTAAGTCGGGCATTTCCTGATGAACTGTTGCAACGAGGTCGCCGCCGTCATCAATAATGACATTGGGCTTGTGTGCCAAGACTTTGCGGACGTAACCGAAGTATTCATCTGTTGACATGCCGCGATGACTGTAAACGTGTATGCCGTTTTTAGCGAGGGCAGCGCAGATGTCGTCCTGAGTAGAGAGTGGATTGCTTCCGCAGGCTGCTACATGCGCACCTAATTTGCTGAGGGTGATGAGGAGATTAGCGGTTTTTGCCTCAAGGTGAAGACATGCAGCGATTGTTGCGCCTTTGAAGGGCTGGGAGTCTTTGTATTTGTTGTAACTGAACTGTAACGAGGGCATGTACTGCCAAGCCCAATCAATTTTTTTCTGACCGTGTTCGGCGAGGTTTATGTCTTTGACTTCGTAATCTGCCATTTGTTTATGGTAGCCTCCTGTGAATCGTGTTATGTTTTTATGGCTGAATAGTATAACAAAAACGCTCCTGAAAGATTATAATCAAGTAAATATTTTGAAGGAGGGATTTTATAGTGAGAACTGATGTTAATACTGTTTTATCCGCGAACAATTCACGCCGTTATGTTGTGCTTAGAGTCCCTTCTGTAAACAAAGCCGAAAGATTTGAAAGTGCCTCAACAGAAGAAGCCTTAATATCAGCCGATAAAATCATGAATATTTACGATGAGGTTTTCAAAGAGCTTGCAAAATAATCTGTCCGATAATAGCACAGTAAAAAAATAAGCACTTAAATTAATTTTATTGATATAATTTCTTCATTCCAAACTAAAATGCTAAAGCAAGGTGAAGAATTAATGACCGTATCGAAAATTTTTCCTTCAGGATTCTTATGGGGAGGTGCCACAGCAGCTAACCAGTGCGAGGGCGCATACAATTCAGACGGTCGCGGACTCTCAAGCGTTGACACTATCCCGGCAGGCAATGACCGTATGAGAGTCGCTCGCGGTGAACTCGAAATGCTCTCATGCAAACCCGGTTACACTTACCCTTCTCATGAGGCTATCGAC
>JAFTBA010000351.1 GCA_017458545.1 Synergistaceae bacterium
GTGTGCGAAAATTCCGTTAGTCAGAGAATTTTTGTGTGATATTTTTGCTGACGCTGACGGAATCATTGCTAAGGGAGCTGCGATGAGGGCATTAGAGCTGACGAAACAGACTCAACAGCAAGCAAGAAAAAACTTAAGTGATACAGCCTCCCGAATGCGTGAGATTAGAACGGAGATATTAAGGATTGAGGATAAACTGACCCGTCAGCAGAAAGACAGGTTATATGTGATGTTCAAACAGGCTGAAGGAATTAATGATTACGGGGCGGTAACGCTTATGGAAAACTTAATCAGTGAGATTCGCAACATCTGAAAAAAAAAATACCCCCTGCAATTAAACAGGGGGAACTGCAAAAATTCCTTTTCTACTTCTTGAGGTACTTGTCGAAAAAATCAACCATTACTTTCATGACGGGTTCCTGAACCCAATAAGGTCCGCCGTGAGCAGCATCGTTCACAACATAACGTTCAGCTTCGACTCCCTTAGCTTTGAGTGCCTGATACAGTATATCGGTCTGTCCCGGAGAAACTAACGTGTCCTTAGTTCCGTGCATTAACAGCATGGGTACGAGGTTCTTCTCGTTCTTCTCAACGTAAGTTATAGGGCTTGCGTAAGCTGTCTCCTCAGGATGAGCGAGTACTCCGCCGTCCTTGCCTCCGAATGTCGGTGTTCCTAACGCCCAAAGTGCTTCCGTTGCTCCTGCTGAAGCATGGCCTTTCTGATTTTCTTCATCGTAATCCATTCCGATGTTCTTGAGGTCTGATATTCCGAAAATATCAGCTGCGCAAAGTACATCGCTTGAGTAATCAAGAAAATCTCCCTTGTCAAATTCCTTCATTCCGTTAGTCAGTCCTACGAATGCCGAAAGATAACCGCCTGCACTGTTACCGAGTATACCGACTCTGTTCACGTCAATGTTATACATATCGGCATGAGCCCGTAACCATCTGATAGCGGTCTTGCAGTCCTCAAGCGGCAGGGGGAATTTCGAGAGCGGTGCGTAACGGTACTCAATGCTCGCAACTACGTAACCGGCCTGAGCGAGTCTCATTCTCTGCTGAATCCAGTTGTTTTTGGGAGCCATGATGAATCCTCCGCCCGTTACGAAAACGATTAACGGCATAGGCTCTTTGCTGTCGGGAACAAGTACGTCCATGTGAAGAGCGTATAACATTGAACCTCTCCAATATCCCTGAGCAAACGGTATATTTTCGTAGAGGTTGACCTGATTGGTAGTAAGCTCAACATTCATGTACTTGCTCTCGTAAACATCAGCAGCAAATACTAATGACGGAATTAAAGCGACAATGAAAAGTGCAATAAGAATTTTACGCATGAAACAAATTACCTCCGTTACAAAAATATTTATCACGAACAGGCTCTGACGATTGATTCAACGTCAGCCCTTTCCGCAATCTTTATACGGGTGAAACCTGCTTTCACTGCCTCATCTGCTGTCTGCTTACCGATACATACGGCTAATGCTTCGCGCAATGATGATGTATTTTCGGCCAAGCCCCTTACAGTTGAGGACGATGTGAAAATTATTATGTCTGCAAATTTCGGAACACAGAATAATTTTACATAATCAATCCTGTAAATACAAACGTTCGTGTAATTAATTCCGTAATTCCTGAAGACCAACTCAATTTCAGGCGTACCGTTCTCAGCCCTTAACATTAAGATTTTTCCTCCGAGTTTAGCAAGTCCTTCAGCAAGATGATGACCGTCAAAAATTTCAGGCACATAATCAACTTTAAGACCGTGATTATTCAACGCCTCTTTAGTCGCTGAACCTATTGCTGCTATTTCAGCGTTACCGATTTCGCGTATGTCCCTTCCTTTTTCGGCAAGTATCTCAAACAGAGCATTAACACCCGTAACACTCGTAAATCCTATACGTTCATAGCCCGACAATTTCATTCCGTCCAGAGCGTCATGAAGCGTTGAAGTCTTAATCGTCGGCAGCAGTATTACCTCAGCACCTAGATCACGCAGCATCATTGAAAGTTTTTCGGAACGTCCTTCAGGGCGTGTAATGATAATTTTTTTGTTGACTAAGGGGAGATTAGCGCAATGATTGAGATTTAACGCCGATGTTTTGCCGATGACTATTACGGCAGGAGGGTTAACGTTATTGTTTACAATACTGTCATGGAGGTGTTCAAGTGTTGAACGTATTACCCGCTGTGATGATGTAGTACCGTTCTCAATCACTGCACAGGGTGTATCAGGACTCATAGTCAGCAGTAATTTTGACTGAAGTTCCGACGAATTAGCGACCCCCATAAGGAACACCGATGTAGTGTCAGCAAAATCAGGTATCATATTATCCCTGTCATGAGCCGTGTAGATATTCACTCCCGAACAGTAATCCCTATGTGTAACGGGAATGCCTGCATAAGCAGGTACGCTCAGTGCCGAAGTAACGCCCGGTACAATCTCGAAGTCTAATCCTGCCCTGATGATTGCTTCAGCTTCTTCACCGCCCCTTCCGAAAACAAAAGGGTCTCCGCCTTTGAGTCTTACAACGTTTTTGCCTGACTTAGCGCGCGAAATGATTAGCGATTCAATTTCAGCCTGAGTAATTTTGTGAGAGCCTGAAATTTTACCTGCGTCAATCTTTTCTGCAGTCTCAGGCATAAACGCTAACACTCCATCGCCTACGAGCCTGTCGAAAATCACAACGTCAGCGCGTTTCAGAACCTCATAGCCTCTGAGCGTGAGCAGTCCCGAATCTCCCGGCCCTGCACCTACGAGCCATATCACAGCGTAATCACCTCCGCTAAATTTTTGCCGATGAGTTCGGCATCTTCGCGTTTGCCCGAAATCATACCCTTTCTGAATCTCCCTTCACCGTCAACAAACAGACCTCTCAGCGTCAGTACATCACCCTCAACAACTGCGTAAGCTCCTACCGGAACGTTACAGCCCGAACCTATACGGCGTGAGAAACTCCGTTCGGCAATCGCACAGCAGCGCGATGAGTCATCGTTTACCGCCGTGAGGTAGGAATAATCACCTTCAAATCTTCCCTGACACGCTAAAATCCCCTGACCCGGTGCAGGAATTACCTCATCAGCTGTGAATACTCTGGTTATTCTCCCCGAAAGCCCTAAACGTTCCAGACCTGCTGCGGAAAGTATTAACCCCGATATTTCACCGTCATCGAGTTTGCGTAATCTTGTGCCTATGTTGCCTCTGACGGGAACGACTTTAACATCAGGCATTAACCTTTCAATCTGCAAACGTCTTCTCAGTGATGAAGTGCCTATTATGTTACCGCCCCTGTTATTCATGACAAGAGCGTCAAAAGGATTGCCCCTTTCGGTGTAAGCAAGTACAGGGAGTTTAGGGTTAATGTCAGCGGATAAGTCTTTGAGGCTGTGAACGGCCAAGTCAATTTCGCCGTTAATTAATGCCTGTTCAATTTCGCGCGTGAACATACCTTTGAGTCCTGAAGGATCATTGCTGAAGAACGCTGTTGATTTATCGCCCGAAGTTTTTATCGGAACTGTTATGATTCTCGAATTGGGATATGAGA
>JAFTBA010000352.1 GCA_017458545.1 Synergistaceae bacterium
CATAACACCGCAGTTGCACATATCTTCTGAACATCTCCGCTTTCCATGTCAATTGAGGGATTCACGATTGCAGGTATAGTTAGAGGGGCAGACACTGAATGATGATCGAAGACGAAAATATTTATTCCGACCTTCCTTAACTCTTCAAGCATAACAGAGTCATTCGTTCCGCAGTCAACAACAACGAGCGTGTTGCATCCCATTGAAGGAAGTTTTTCGAGGACTGAGGCGTTCAATCCGTAACCGTGAATGTCTCTTCTGGGAATGAAATAACGAACCTGTGCTGCTTTGTTCCGGAAAATTTCCATTGCGAGAACTGTTGAGCTTATTCCGTCAGTGTCATAATCACCATAAACTAATACATTTCCGAATGAGCTTTTAGATTCCCATAATGCTTTTGCTGCTTTTCCTCCTTCACCGAGATTCAAACTGTTCATTTGTTTTGTGAAGTCAGGTTTTATCCATTCACGCAATAAATTAATATCTTCGTCGCCCTTTAGCATTTCGAGAACACCTGCGGCAAGTTCAGGACATGATAATTCACTCGCAAGATGTTTAGTTGAATCTCCTGTGTGAAAGATTTTCAGATCTGAGATTAAACATGTAGGGATCATGATTTCTTCCTCCGCATGAGAAAATAATTCTGAAGGATATTCAAGCATTCAGATTCCATTATGCCCGATTGAACTTCACATATGTGATTCAGTCTTGAGTCCCGAAGTATATCGTAGAGTGTTCCTCCTGCACCGCTCCTATAGTTCCGTGAACCATAAACTACGCGTGATATTCTTGAATTTACACATGCACCCGCACACATAGGGCAAGGCTCAAGAGTAACATATAGGGTACAGCCTGATAGATTCCATTTCCCGATTTTACGTGAGGCATTCCTAATTGCAGTCATCTCCGCGTGTTCAGTTGGGTCATTGAGCTTCTTATCGCTTCCCGAACTCAATATTTCATTTTCCCTGACGATTAATGCTCCTACAGGGACATCACCTCGTGAGAATGCATTTTCTGCTTCATTGAGTGCCATACGCATAAAAGTATAATCATATTGACTCGTCAAAAAATTTTTCAGCTCCGTTTATGTTTATGAGTTTGATTTTGAACGTTATTATACACGTCATGCAATGTGATTTTTGATTTGCAGCTTTGCACTCTCTATCCTCTTCTACTGCGCAAGTTTTTGGGATAAGAAATTTTTTGTTCTAGTAAAAAATCGTTTCCTCCTGTAAAATCAATTTACTTCAATTTTCCCAAAGTTCATTTTAAGGAGATGTTACGATATGCGATTCAAATCGCGTCCCACACCCACAAGAGTAATTTTATTGATTTTTTCGTGTATATTATTCTTTTCTTCGGTTGCTTCTGCTGATGTTCCGATTGACGCGACGCATTTCCAGGATTCAGCGTTTCGTGTTTATATACTTGCAATGAATGAAGAAGGAGAGTGCATAATATGAAGAAATTTGTTGTGTCATTATGCGTGATTGCGTGTGTGATTGGGATTGCTAGTTGTACGTGGGGATTTCCGATCGATGCTGCTCATTTCCCTGACCCTGTATTTCGTGAATATGTGTCCGAACTAGATATATACGGCGGACTTAATGACAGTGGCAATGAGTTATGGGGAAAACAGTTCAGTAATGGGTTTCTTGACCCTCCCGAATTGGAGCTTGTGAGGAATCGAATTGACATTAGGATAGGTAATGTTACATCTCTGAAGGGCATTGAATATTTCGCTGGGATAGTCTATCTGCAACTTAATGGTGATAGTAGCCTTCAAAATCTTGATACGAGTTCAAATCTTGCTTTGCATACTATATGGTGTTTCGGCAATAATCACATACAGAATATAAATCTGAGTCATAATACAAAAATTACAGATTTGGGTCTTGAAAATAATGATTTGACGGAACTGGATATATCACACAATACAGCATTACGTAAGTTATGGCTGAATAACAACAAGATTACTTCGCTCGATTTGAGAAACAACCCGGAGTTATTAGAATTGCAATGCTGCTATAACGAACTTAAAAAGCTGGATTTGCGTAAAAATACGAAACTTACTCAGCTTTATTGCAATAATAACAAGTTGACTTCGCTTGATTTGAGCTTATGTTCTGAGTTGCAAGTAGTAGATTGTCAGAATAACAAATTAACTGAGTTGGATCTTAGCCATAATACCGTATTGACAGCAGTGAACTGTTGTAATCAGCGGGTGGAAGGTCTCAAAGTCAAAGCAGTCTCAGAAGGCTATGAAGTCAACATGAGAAATTATGTCTCTCACCCTGAAAATATTGATGCAGACTCAATATCACCTCAGCCAGTTTCCTATAACAAAGCAACAGGCATTATCATCTTCAGTGAGCCTATTACGAAACTGCGATATAATTACATAACACATTCCCCGAACAATGACTTGATGGACGTTACAATCACAAAGATTATTTCTGCCCTCGAACGCTCCGGCTTCAATACAGATGGCCTAATAATTAGCGACATGACCGAGAACAGCTACATTAACATCAACGGAAACGCACTCACCGAGTCCGACATCAGTGGCTTAAACTACAGCGATTACGGCAAATTAGGACTCGCGGCTGATGGAAATTCACGGCTTATTTTACGTGTTCAGACCGACAAGCCCGGCACTGTGTCATTCAACCTCAATGAGGATATAGGCGCAAAACTCGAATCACTCTCACGCAAGGAACTTTCAGCGTCAGACCAGCTCAGCACATCAGATATGGGGAGCGATATTCATCAAGTTTCGGCAGTGCTTATTGCGCCTGAGAGATTCCCAGAGTCGAAGTTGAAAAATTTTCCGTCTGACACGTTCAAGGTGCATGTGAAGTTCACCGATGAGGACGGAGAAGTTACAGAAGATGACTTAGAGCTGAAGATTGAGGCAGCACCTGTGATTCTGATTCCCGGAATGTTCGATGATTCAGAAGTAACGTTCGGCATTCATAAAAATTCCGGTGTATGGCTCGGACTCATTATGAACAATTTTGACAGGGAGCATATTGATACTTGGGACTATGAGACTTTCAAAGGCCCGCAGGAAACTCTCGGCTTCGATGATAATGACCTGTTCAAAAAATTAACGGCCATGTTCAAAAAGTACGACACAGAAGGAATCGTCTGCACAAAAGCTGATATTATAGCTTTCGGAATGGGCGGGCTTATGGCAGAAAAATATCTCTCAGAGGAAAGAAAAGACTCGGATGACGGCAATAACTGGTCTGTATGCTCATACAAAAAAGGAATGGTAAGAAGGCTTGTTGCTGTTGCAGTTCCTCATCATGGGACTCCCTGGGCTGACTGGTCGCTGAAACCTGCTCTGGCTATTGACAGTTTTATATTTGATCATGTAGATAATAAGCTCTTTTACAGTGTTTTGACACGTCTTGCTCAGTCTGCTCTTCCGACTACATGGTTTTATCAGAGCAGCGCGGTGCAAGAAATGATAACCCAAAACAAACGTGATTACATATTTCCGTCAGGAGTGCCTATACACGCTATAAGCGGGAACGTCCTTGACTCAATCAGGTGGGATTTGATCGCTGAGATCATTGCAAGGCTCATGAAAATAAAAACCGCCGGGAAACACAGCGTAAACTTCCGCGACATGCTTTCAACCGGTATGCACTATGCGCCCATATTCCTGACAAAGTTTTTCCCTAAATTTGCTGCAAAAGTTAACCCGTATATAGCTGCTGCTTCAATCACCTACGATGTTGCAGGATGGACACCGAAATTAATAGCTATAAATTTTTTCGGCTCTGAAAATCATGATATAGTTGTATCAAGATCAAGCGCATTAGGAAATCTCAGCGGTATACGTGAATACAGCGGCAGAAACTACGAACACGGCAGTATTTGCAGGCAAAATGATGTCGGAGAGCATATAGCAAGCATACTGAAGGGATCATGCAATATAAATTTCCAGATACTCGGCAGAAAAACAGCTTCATCACAGGTGACGAGTCCGCAGATTTCGACCTCATCATCAGAATCAGAAACTTCAGAGGGTTTTGCGTTCATTAGGGCCTTGAAGCTGGATGTATCACCTTCTGTTTTCAGTCTTTCAGGAGATAGAGAACAGTCTGTGAAGTTCACTGTAACCGCTGACAATCCCAAGAAGGAAGATATATTGTGCGCTGTAGGAAATGAGTATGATTGCAAGATTTTCCTGATTCCCCCGTCTGACAATACAGGCCGTAAATTTGAGCTGGATATAGTTTTTGCGAGCAGTGATATAGGAACAATGGAAGCATTCTGTTTCTCTCATAATCCTAATGGTGTAGGCACAAGTATTCATGTTTCCAATACCGTAAGCATTACTTCGCTTTCTGACGTTGGCAACAAGGACATCATAAGCATTAATTTTTCGGGAGCTTCAACGATGTACACTAGCGTAAACTCAGAAACTCCAGCAGGGCTTTATGCAGTTGATTCTGACGGAAGATATTACGATGTATCATCACCGCTTAACGGCACTCAATGGACATCAACAGAATATGCGCGTGTGAACGATAACGGCTGCATTCTCGGCCTCAAAGAGGGCAGCACGACATTGACGGCAAAATTCAGAGGACTCACAGCTTCAGTGAATGTAGAAGTCTCAGCGGCGTTAGAAGAAGAAGAGGAAAACATACCGCCCGAAATCAAAACGGAGACACTTGCCAAAGGCGTAACGGGACAGCCCTATTCATTACAGCTGACAGCCTCCGGGGCAACTCCGATTACCTGGACTCATAAGGGAAGTTTCCCGAAAGGACTCACGCTCAATTCTGACGGCCTGATCTCTGGTACTCCCATAAAAGCAGGAAAATCATCATTCACCGTTACAGCGAAAAACTCATACGGCAAATCCTCGCGCAAATTCAAGATTAATGTGCTTGAACCAGTGAGCATAACGACAGCAAGCCTCAAGGCAGGGACAATCACGAAATCTTACAGCGTTTCGATGAAG
>JAFTBA010000353.1 GCA_017458545.1 Synergistaceae bacterium
ACGTAACCTGCACACTTATCGAGTTTCTTGAGTATGCCTATAATCGGTATTTCGCCGAGAACTTCAGCAACAGTACCCAGAAACGGGCTTTTGTCGATTAAACCTTCTGCTGTGTCCTGCTGTAACTTTTCGCCTGTTTTCTTTGCGTAAACGTAAAACGCAAGGTCGAACATAGGGAAATTGAAGCTGTATTTTTCTGAAAGAATGTTGCGTAATGAGTTTAATACCGAGCCTGATTCTCTGCGAATATTCAAATCGACGTAAGCATGAAGTGAACGTTTGAGAGTCGAATCCATTTCGGCCATGAGCTTGTGAAGCAGTGAAGTTTTCCCGATGCCTCCGATGCCGTAATACGTGAGTACCTGTATGTCTTCGCCCTCTAAAATTCCTGCCTTAATTTTGTTGAACAGCCTCCAAAATGATTCTCTGGGCTCTTCGCGGTCAGTAAAAACTTTGTTTGCCTGCGGTAATGTATCTCTTCTTCTGATTTTCATGTGTGCTTTACCCTTTCTGATTTGTGATTTTATTTTACAGCAGAGAGAACAAAAAAACTGTCTGTTTCAGTCAGAACAAATATGAGCCGATAGGGATTTCACTTGTTCACGTGATATTATTCTTACTGAGGTGAAACAATGAACAATATCCGCAACTTTTGCATAATAGCCCACATAGATCACGGAAAATCTACTCTTGCCGACAGGCTGCTCGAAGCAACAGGCACAATTTCATCGCGCGACATGAAGGCTCAAATTCTCGACTCTCTTTCGCTCGAACGCGAACGCGGCATTACCATTAAGCTAGTCCCCGTAAGAATGAATTACACGGCCGATAACGGCAAAAATTACATTCTCAATCTCATAGACACTCCCGGCCATGTTGATTTTGCTTACGAGGTATCGCGTTCACTCGCAGCATGTGAGGGAGCATTGCTTGTTGTTGACGCAACGCAGGGTGTTGAGGCTCAGACAGTGGCAAACGCTTATCAGGCTATCGAACAGGGACTCGAAATCCTCCCCGTCATCAACAAAATAGATTTACCCTCAGCACGTCCCGATAATGCCAAGCAGGAAATTTCCGACATTGTAGGACTCGACGCTTCCGACGCTGTATTGGCCAGTGCGAAAACAGGTGAGGGAGTTCACGACATTCTCGAACGAATCGTTAAGGACGTTCCCGAACCTAAAGGGGACATGAATGCTCCGTTACAGGCGTTAATATTCGACAGTGTTTACGACAATTACAGGGGAGTAATATGTTACGTGCGTGTCATTAACGGCAGCATTAAGTCAGGTCAAAACATAATGTTCATGGCCAACGGAATAACTTACCCGGTCAACGAAGTAGGAGTGTTTAAGCCGGGTTTCACGCCTGTTGACGAACTCAAAGCAGGTGAAGTAGGTTACATTACAGCGAGCATTAAGACATTAGCAGAGGCTCAGGTAGGCGATACAATTACTGACGCTAACAATCCTGCAAGTTCACCCCTTCCCGGCTACAAACGCGTGAAGAGCGTAGTGTTCTGCGGATTCTACCCTGTTGAACGCGACAATTACCCCCAGTTACGCGACGCATTAGAGAAGTTATGCTTAAATGACTCGGCAGTAACGTATGAGCCTGAGAGTTCGGAGGCATTAGGGTTCGGGTTCAGGTGCGGATTTTTGGGACTGCTGCACATGGACGTTGTGCGCGAGAGACTGCGCGAGGAATACGGCGTTGAACTTGTTGCGACAGCTCCCAACGTAATATACGAGGTCGTTAAAACTTCAGGCGAAATTATCGAGGCACACAGACCTTCGGATTTCCCTGACCCTTCTGAGATTGCTGAGATACGTGAACCGTACATAAAGCTGTCTGTGTTTATGCCTTCGGAATTTACTGGGCGTGTTATGCAGCTGGTACAGGACAAACGCGGAACGTATAAATCAATGGACTATATCACTCCCGAACGTGTCAGGTTAATTTACGAGATGCCGTTATCGGAATTTATTGTTGACTTCCACGACAAACTTAAATCTCAAACGAGGGGCTATGCTTCTCTTGATTACGAGCTTGTAGGATTGAGGGCAAGCGAGTTAGTTAGGGTTGATATTTTGGTGAACGGTGAAGCTGCTGACGCATTCTCATTCATTTGCCACAAGGATCAGGCATATAATCGCGGCCATGCTGTAGTAACGAAACTCAAAGAGTTAATCCCTTCACAGTTGTTCGAGATACCGATACAGGCATCAATAGGACGGCGTGTAATTGTTCGCGTGAATGTCAGGGCGTTAAGGAAGGACGTATTAGCGAAGTGCTACGGAGGTGACATAACCCGAAAACGCAAGCTGTTGGAGAAGCAGAAGGAGGGCAAAAAACGCATGAAGCAAATCGGGAAGGTCTCAATACCTCAGGAAGCATTCTTAGCGTTTATGCAGGTAGATACGAATGATAAGGGATAACTCTCCCTATCCCCTATACCCTGTTCCCTATACCCCGGTCCCTAATCCATGCTCCATGTATGTACATGTGCCGTTCTGTGAAAGGAAGTGCGGTTACTGTTCGTTTTACAGCGTCAGGAAGAATGACAGCAATGTTTCAGTATGGCTTGAGGCTCTTGAGAGTGAGGCTGAACGTTACAGCGTTGACGGTAAAATTTCATTGTCTACGCTTTACGTAGGAGGAGGGACTCCGACAGTCTTAACTCTTTCTGAATGGGAGAGGCTTATGTCAATAATCCGTAAAAATTTTGACACATCAACATTAATTGAAGCTACCTCAGAGGCTAATCCAAACTCATTGACCTCTGAGCATGTTTCGTTTCTGAAAGATAATAATTTCACGCGAATAAGTCTCGGAGTACAGAGCATGAATGACAGTGAACTTAAAATTTTGGGACGCATTCACGATTCCGAGTCCGCTGAGAAAGCGATGAGGCTCGTGAAATCATCGGGCTTAACGTTGAGCTGCGATTTAATTTTCGGGATACCGGGTCAGACGTTAAGGACGTGG